>CAZUYM010000005.1:19751-22537 GCA_964624805.1 uncultured Planctomycetia bacterium | reverse complement strand
GTCATCAAACTTATGTTTGCTTCGCTCCATAAGTTTGGACCTCACTTCATACATCGCACTGTATCGCTATCTTACCTGTCCTCACGATCTCAAGTATTCCATAAGGACGAAGAAGCTCTATGAGCGCTTTTATCTTGTGCTCATCGCCCGACTCTTCCACGGTGATCGACTTTTTCCCAATATCCACGATCTCCGCGCCAGTGGAATCAACGATCTTGACTATCTTCTCCCTGATGCCGACCTTCTCGGCCTTGACCTTTATGAGTATCAGTTCCCGATCAACATACTCGCCTCCGGTCAGGTCCTGTACACGAATGGTGTCGATCAGCTTGTTAAGCTGTTTTTTCACCTGCTCGAGTATTCTTTCATCGGCGTCGACCACTATGGTCATACGTGACACTTCCGGATCTTCGGTCTCTCCGACCGCGAGAGAATTAATATTAAATCCCCTGGCCGAAAAGAGCCCCGACACCCTGGCGAGCACACCGAACTTATTCTCTACAAGCACTGATATAACGAATTTCTCCATGTTAACCCCTTTATTTAGTCTCTAGTCGTTAGTCTTTAGTCGCTAGTAACTTGCCTGATGATCACGCAAGACCGTGAAGCATCTCGCTAATGGACTTTCCGGCCGGGACAAAAGGAAAAACATTCTCTTCCCTTTCGACTATAAAATCCATCACTACCGGGCCCTTTGTCTTTAACGCGGCCTTAAGAGCTTTTTTGACCTCACTCTTTTTCGTGACACGTATCCCCTTCGCCCCATAGCTTTCAGCAAGTTTTACGAAGTCCGGACACGCTGTGCAATCTTTTTTAGCCAGCGTCGTGAAAGCGTAACGCCTGTCGTAGAACAGTTCCTGCCACTGGCGCACCATCCCAAGATATCCGTTATTGAGTATAACTATCTTTACCGGTATCTGTTCCAGGACAGCCGTCGCCAGTTCCTGTATGTTCATCTGGATACTTCCGTCACCCGCGATATCAAAAACTATCGAATCAGGTTTCCCTATCTGAGCGCCTATCGCCGCGGGGAATCCGTACCCCATAGTACCCAGTCCACCGCTGGAGATCCATGTCCTTGGCTTAGTGTACGTAAAGTGCTGCGCGGCCCACATCTGGTTCTGACCAACCTCCGTAACTATTATGGCACCCTCTTTTTTTGTAAGCTCGCATATCTGCTCAACAACATACTGCGGATGCAGTTTCGCATCGTCCTTATATCTAAGCGGGAGCTCCTTTTTCCAGGCAGCTATCGTTTTGTGCCATTCAGTATACTTTCCCTTTTTGGCTATCTTGTTAAGCTCCTTAAGTATACTTTTAGCGTCACCGATAACGGGGATATCCACCTCAACGTTCTTGCTGACGCTTGAAGGATCGATATCGATATGCACTATAGTAGCGTTAGGAGCAAAATCATCTATCCGCCCCGTTACCCTGTCATCAAACCGGGCACCGACGGCGATTAGCAGATCCGCGTTCTGAACTGAATGGTTCGCGTACGCGGTACCATGCATGCCGAGCATCCCCAGGCTCAAAGAGTCGTCCTCTGGAAACGCGCCGAGCCCCATCATCGTTGTAGTAACGGGTATATTCGTCTTTCGCGCGAATGCCGTGAGCTCTTTTGAGGCTTCCGACAGAATAACACCGCCTCCCACATACAAAAGCGGCTTCTTGCTCTTAGCTATAGCTTTGACTATTCTTTTTATCTGCCCAAGATGTCCCTTGTAGGTCGGTTTGTATCCTCTTATGTCAACCATCCTGGGATACTTGAATTCGGCCGTCTGCACCTGGACATCCACCGGAAGATCTATAAGCACAGGACCGGGCCTGCCCGTCCTGGCAATATGGAACGCTTCCTTGATGGTCTTCGGCAGTTCCTTGATATCTTTCACAAGGTAATTATGTTTTGTTATCGGCCGTGTGATCCCCACCATGTCCGCTTCCTGGAAAGCGTCATTACCGATAAGTGTGCACTTGACCTGTCCCGTTATGGCGACCAAGGGTATCGAATCCATATTGGCTGTAGCTATACCCGTTACCAGATTGGTGGCTCCCGGACCGGACGTAGCTATGCAGACTCCCACCTCTCCGGTAGCACGGGCATATCCGTCGGCGGCATGAACCGCTCCCTGCTCGTGTCTGGTGAGGTGGAACTTTACATCTTTCCCCTTGTAAATAGTGTCGAGCAGAGGGATTATTGTGCCTCCCGGATACCCGAAAACATGTTTAACACCTTCGGCGACAAGGCCTTTGACCATCATTTCAGCGCCAGTTATTTTAGCCATATCTTTTCCTCTCAGTCTAAGTTATAGTTATTGTCTTATATATGAATACTACTAATTTCTAGTATATATTAGAGCCTCTCTTTCGGGTAATAATATAGCAATATGCCTGCTTTTTGTCAAGTTTGGGAAATATACCCCTGCTAGCCTATCCGTCCACCGACCACAGTCAACAGGCCACGGTCCACGGTCCACGGTTCTTTTCAACAAAATCCCCTGAAGTGGTCAGTAGACTGTCGACTGTTGACTTCGCCCTGCATACACCCCCCTCTACTATTAGAGACAAGTTTTTCCCCCATTTTCTTGCACTTTTTTTTATTGAGCACATGATTTACGAACACTTACGTGTGAGTAAATCATAGGTGCGAAATAACCCGCCATAGCCAAATACTCTAAAATAGACTGGCGACGGCGGGTGTTTTAAGATGTTTGCCAACGCCATATAGCATATCCGCCATACAACTTACGTCAGCATAGCTGACTGCCTACTCCACCCCCAATAGG
>CAZUYM010000005.1:6523-19651 GCA_964624805.1 uncultured Planctomycetia bacterium | reverse complement strand
TCGCCAAACTACACCCGCCTTCGCTAAACGGCATCCTCCTTCGCCAACCTATTTATGTTTTATTCGGCTACGGAGGATTATTTCGCCCATACATTTTGTGTCACTTTGTTCCACAAAATGTGTCTCAATAAAAAAAACCCGGTCGTTTCTGGCCGGGCCTCCTCAGGATCTTGTGCTCTTCAACTACATACTATACTACAGCCGCACCTCCTCCTGAGAAAGCCAGGACGCTTCCCAATAGCAGTACTACTACGACTACAGAATAGTATATAGATTGATTCTTCATTTTCACTTTTGGACCTCTACCTTTGTTATCTTTAACACGTATTTAATTATACGTCAACGCTCAGAAAAATGCAATATTTTTTTAAAAGTAAACAGTGAACTGTGAACTGTCTCATGTCTCGTACCTTGCTTGCCATTTTCGTATATCGTATTTCGTATGTCGTATATCGTTAACTATCCGCTACTCGTCCGCCGTAGCCTTGGCGAAGGCGGATCCGCTAAACGCCATATAGGCCCGGCCGGAAAAGGTAGAAATGATCTACAATGGCATAGAGCTGGGAATTGAGAATAGTGCCCCCGTTAACAATTCCCTATTCCCCATTCACCCTTCCCAAAAATAGTGCCCGGTACTCAGCAACTGAATACTGAATACTAAATACTGAATACCAAACACAAGCATAGCACCCATACTCAGTTCTTGTACACCCGCGGAACGCGGTCGGTGATAGCGGACAGGATCTCATACGGAATTGTGCCGGCAAGCTTTGCTATTCTTTCTATGGATATTTCGGATTCGCCCTGCTTCCCGATAAGTACGACTTCATCGCCGATCGATACACCTTTTATATGACCGACATCAAGTAGCGTCTGGTCCATAGTGACTATACCCGCCACCCTCACAAGCCTTCCCTTTACCAGAGCCTTTGCCTTATTGGAAAGTATTCTGCCGTAACCGTCGGCATACCCTATCGGTATCGTGGCTATCTTCGTATCCTTCTGAGTAATATACGTCCTTCCGTAACTTATTGCCCTACCCGCGGGAGTGTCCCTAAGATGGACTATCCTTGTCTTAAGATTCATTACGGGCTTCAGACTGAGCTTCCCCGCGAAATCTTTTTTAGGATACACACCGTACAAAAGTATACCCGGCCTTACAAGATTCAAATGAGACTGTTTCCAATCGACCACGGCAATACTGTTAGCGGCATGTCTGTATTTCACATGTATCCCGCAACTCTCCATATCCTCTATAACCTTTTCAAAATCATTTATCTGCATGCGGGTCACAAGCTTGTCGCGTCCGGCCGATGAAAAATGCGTGTAAACACCTTCTATATCGATATTGCCCCTGGCCTCGACCTCTCTTATGAATTCCAGAGCTTCTTCATGCCATACTCCAAGCCTGCCCATACCCGTATCAACATTTATATGCACTTTCGGGATAGTACCTTTGTTCAGCGTTATATTGGAAAGTGTGTTGAGTAACGCTGGGTTGCATAGGGTAAGCGTGATGTCGTTATCAACAGCAGCCCTCGCTTCCTCGGCGAGAACGGAACCCAGGACGAGTATCGGGACATCCAGACCGCTGGTCCTTAGAGTCATGGCTTCATCTACTGTCGCCACTCCAAGGTAATTCACGCCCGATTCTACCAGGACGCGGCTTACTTCCGTGATACCATGTCCATAGGCATTAGCTTTCACAACGGCCATAACGTTCATATTCTCGGAAAGAATACCTTTTATGCAGTAAAGGTTGTGCCTTACCGCGTTCAGGTCTATCTCCGCCCATGTGGGCCTGTATTTTGTCTCGCTCATATTCCTTGTCTCGATCTCAACCTCAATCTTAACCTGACTCAGCTGTCAGCTTTCTTTACACTACAATCCCTCGCGTGAAGATATAACGGATCTATCGTTTTCGGATCGTCCGTACCTCGAGCGGATCTTTTTATCCCCAGGCGCCCTATATCGGCAGCGCGCGGATACCAGTCCGTATCTTCAATATACTCTGCCATCGGATGGGAGTCCAGTTCGGATCTGTATTTTTCTACACCGTTTCCAAAGAAAAGAACTTTTTCATCAAGGCTCCCCAGAAGGTCCCCGACGGTCATCAGAAGATATTCCGTGGTCTTTTTCCTGTCAGGGCCCTTACCTTCATAAATACATGAATATACTTTCCCTTTATGAGCGTCCAAAAGTGGCGCTACCAGACGCTCATCCGATAAACACTTAAATACCATGGCATCCATCGTAGGAACACCGACCAGCCTGTTCCCGAGAACAGCCGCGAACCCCTTTACGGCAGCTATAGCTATACGCAGACCGGTAAAAGATCCGGGCCCCAGGCCCACGCACATGAGATCTATATCTTTTATGTCCCAGGAAAGTTTTTCGACCATATCCTTTATAGTCACAACTAGTATCTCGCTATGCCTTATTCCCACGTCCTCATGGAACTCTGCCACAACATCATAACCCTCAAATAGGGCGATGCTCAAGAATTTTGTGGATGTATCGAATGCCAATGTTTTCATAGTTTGCGCACCTTGCATTACCTGTTTGGGAATTGGGAACTGGGAATGGTTCGGTCGATTCCCTATTCCCTATTCCCTATTCCCAACTTACCGTCTAGTTTAGATTTCTCGACTTCGTGCCCTGCACCAAGCCAATATCTCCGTAATCTTCTTTTAAATCTCCGTAATCCCTAAATCCCCCAGCTCCCCGCGCCCTGCCAATATCTCCGTAATCTTTTTTTTAATCTCCGTAATCCCTCAACTATTCCCTATTCCCTGATATTCCGTACGTCGTTAATCGGTTACGTCTATGGAATCGTCAAGGGGTTTAGGGTTGCGGTCAAAACGTAACCCTATAACGACAACCGTTTCGCTAGCCGTAACCCTACAACGTACTCCTATAATCCGTCCCTGATATCCTAGTCCCTGATCTCCTGATCTCCTGATACCCTAAATCCCCCAGCTCCCCGCGCCCTGCCAATATCTCCGTAATCCCTCAACTATTCCCTATTCCCTGATATTCCGTACGTCGTTAATCGGTTACGTCTATGGAATCGTCAAGGGGTTTAGGGTTGCGGTCAAAACGTAACCCTATAACGACAACCGTTTCGCTAGCCGTAACCCTACAACGTACTCCTATAATCCGTCCCTGATATCCTAGTCCCTGATCTCCTGATCTCCTGATACCCTAAATCCCCCAGCACCCAGCTCCCCGCGCCCTGCCAATATCTCCGTAATCCCTCAACTATTCCCAACTTATTGTCTCAATAATTCTCTTAAATCTCTCTCCAACGGGACGAAATTCGAATTTCCTCCGGTTCTCACCGTCATACTCGATATCTATCTCCAGATATTCTTCCGGAAGAATATCACGTATCTTATCGGCCCATTCCACAGCGGTGATACCCTCCGAATAAAAATATTTCTCATAATCAAGCGTCTCGGAAAAAGAAGCCTGATCCAGTCTGTAAACGTCAAAATGATACAGGTCTTTGTCGCCGCTATACTCCTTAAGTATGACAAAAGACGCGCTGTTCACATGAAGATAGTCTTCTACGCCTACCCCTTTAGCCAGACCTTTTACAAAAACAGTCTTACCCGCGCCAAGGTCTCCCACCAAAGCTACAAGATCACCGGAGTTAAGCTGCCTCGCCAGCTTTGCCCCCAGATCCATTGTCTCCTCGGGAGTATTTGTAGTTAGTTTCAGATCATTCATAACGGTGCCTACTATATTCTAAGCCGGATTTCAGATTACAGATTGTGGATTTCAGATATCTGACATCTAAAATCTGACATCTGCAATCAACTTATAGTTTAACGCTCAGGCCAAGTGCCGATACCCCTCTATCTTCAGCGCCTCGCCCCGGTTGCCCTCATGAACTATTTTTCTGCCTTCTCCGGCAGCGCATATCTCACCTACAATAAAAAAGGCGTATTTCTTTTCGCGCAGTTTTTTGTCCACAAAAAGTTTCTCGACTTCTTTCTTTTTCATAGTAAAAAGGAGCTCAAAGCTTTCGCCATAATATAGGGCATCCTTCAAAGAAAGTCCTTTTGCCAAAGGAATAGCACCCGCGAACACCCTGCACCCGGTGCGGCTTGCCTCGCATATCCTTCCAAGATCCATGCCGATCCCGTCCGAAGTATCTATCATCGCGCCTACACCGTAATTCTCGACAAGGTATCGGGCTTCACCTATCCTGGGAAGAAGTTCCAGATGCTCTTTTTTACCGTTTCTCACCGGGCCGGTTACAAGAATAAGATCCCCTGCCGCGGCATCCGACCTTTTCTTGAGATACTTTTTTTCTACCATCCCTATGATGGATATATCTATAGTCAACCTTCCAGCACGAACGGTATCGCCCCCGACTACACTGATCCCGTATTTTCGGCAAATACTAAATATGCCGTCATATATCTTTCCAACCGCACGGTCACTTACCTTTGGCGATACTCCTACGGATACGGTTATATACAGCGGTTTTCCGCCCATAGCGGCGATATCGCTTATGTTAACAGCAACCGCTTTATGTCCTATCTTTTCATACCCGTCTTTTAGCCTGAAATGAGTACCCTCGACCAGCATGTCGGATGCCCATAAAAGATAATGCTTTTTGTCGTACTCCAGGACGGCACAATCATCGCCTATCCCGAGCTTAACGCCTTTTCCGGGTTTCCCAGCTCGTTTTTTTATCTCTTCTATGAGTTTCAATTCTTTCATTTTCTTCAGCGTATAGTTCGTTTGATCGCCACCGGTACCGAGTATCGAGTACCGGGTATCGGGTTTCTCGGTACCCGGTACCCAGGACCCGGTACTATTCCCTGATATTCCGTATATCGTTAATCGGTTACGTCTATGGAATCGTCAAAGGGTTTACGGTTACGGTCAAAACGTAACCCTATAACGACAGCCGTTTCGCTAGCCGTAACCCTGCAACGTACTCCTATAATCCGTCCCTGATATTCTAGTCCCTGATCTCCTGATATCCTGATACCCTAAATCTCCCAGCACCCAGCTCCCCGCGCCCTGCCAATATCTCCGTAATCTTCTTCTGAAATCTCCGCAATCCCTCAACTATTCCCCATTCCCTATTCCCCATTCCCTATCCCCCAACTCCCCGCGCCCTGCCAATATCTCCGTAATCTTTTTTTTTAATCATCTGTAATCCACTTTAAGCTTACTTCTCTCCAACTACCCTAAGCACTTTATTTCTATCCGGATTCCCGATGACTCCCTTTTCCGTAATTATCGCTGTTATAAGCTCTCCCGGTGTCACATCAAACGCGGGATTCCTGACACCAACACCTTTTACTGTTATAGGAACTCCCATTATCTCTCTCACTTCTGACGCGGAACGTTCTTCTATGGGTATATCTTTCCCGCTTTTAAGTGACAGATCGAAAGTAGATACCGGCGCGGCCACATAGAACGGTACTTTATGATATTTTGCCATTACCGCAAGACCGTACGTTCCTATCTTATTGGCGGTATCACCATTGGACGCGATCCGGTCAGCCCCTACGACTATGAGATCGATATCTTTTTTCGCCATTATCGAAGCCGCCATATTATCGCATATAAGCGTTACGGGTACGCCCTCTTGTGTAAGTTCCCATACCGTCAGGCGCGCTCCCTGAAGAACGGGTCTCGTTTCATCGGCATAAACCATTTTTATCTTTTTTTTCGAAGAGAAGATCACTCCCAAAGCCGTCCCGTAGGCTCCCGTCGCGAGGCCTCCTGCATTACAATGCGTAAGAATATTCGCGTTCTGCGGAATAAGCTTGCGTCCGTTACTGCCTATGGCACGACAGATCTTCTTATCTTCCGCGAGTATCCTGTTCGCTTCCTTTAAAAGCAGCTGTTTTATATCGCCGATGCTTTTTCTGCTGTTACACGCTACGACTCCTTCCATCCTCTCCAGCGCCCAGAAAAGGTTACGTGCGGTAGGACGGGAATCAGCCAGATACTTCGTCACTTTCCATAACTCTTTACTGAAAGTTTTCATATCCTTAGCACGGCTTCCGCGAACGCCAAGATATACCCCGTAAGCTCCTGCTATACCTATCGCCGGAGCCCCTCTTATCTTCATCTTCTTTATGGCATCATACATATCTTTCGCGGTGGTGCAATTTACATACCGGGTCTTTCCAGGAAGAATACGCTGATCAATAAGTTCCACCCGGTCATTCTTCCACCTTATAGTATCGTATGACATAATTCTCCTAATTTTGCTCGCTATTTTTGTATTTAGTATATAGTATTCAGTATTTAGTGTGCTTAGCTTAGCCTACAATAAACTATGAACTACGAACAATGAACTGTTTTTAACTAGCATCCAGCATCTAGAATCCCGATTCCCTGATATCCCGAGAACCTAGTCCCTGCTCTGCTGATATCCTGATACCCAGCGCCCTGCCCCCTGCGCCCTGCCAATATCTCCGTAATCCCTAATCCCCTGCACCCCGCACCCTGCGCCCTGCCAATATCTCCGTAATCTTTTTTTTAATCTCCGTAATCCCTCAACTATTCCCTATTCCCCAATACCCAATACTCAATACCAACTACCCCAATCCGCGGACAAGAAACACAAGTACCACCATTCCCACATTATGTATCACATGTACACATATGGAGGGCACCAAAGAACCTGTCTTTTCGTACAGGTAAACCAGCAAAAAACCCAAAGCCAGTATCGGCAAAAAACCTACTATGTGCGCATGCAGAAGCGCGAATATCGCCGCCGTTATGAACATGGATAAAAATACGCTCCACTTTCTTTTCAGGGCATTGTACACGAAACCCCGGAAAAATATCTCTTCCGCTACCGGGCTGAAGATCGCCGCGAAAAGTGTCGAGAACCATAACACGGCGGTCCCTTTCTCCTCCATAAAGATCTCTACTATCGGCTGTACCGGCGGTTTATAGTCGAACATCTTTGTTACAAAATACGTGATCACCATTATAATTATTAACACCGGCAACAAGGCGATATAACCCGCGACTCCGTAGAAAACGCCTTTAAAAAACTTCTTTGTGCTTAGCCCTATTACGTCTGTTTTCTGACCGTATTTCCGGATAATAAAATAAAAGATAACACTTATTCCCACCACGTTCATAATTGCAGTATTGAACACCATCTGGAAATTGTCATTATTAAATACGGGGATCACTTTCGCCACTATGCTCTGGAGAATAATAAACAGATACCCGCACCCCAGGAATATCAGGGTTACCCGCGCGACATCGCCAAGTGTCCAGCGCGAGCTTTCCGAACTGATCATCTTAAGATCAAAGGGCCGCTTGCGCACCATGCATGTGAGAAAATAGGCGTCCAGTATTATTCCTATAAAAATAACAAAAAGTATCAGGAGATTCAAAAGCCCCAAAAAAAGATACAGTGTCGGATTGTCTTCGGCTATTTTTTCGAACTTTTCACGGCGGGCTTCAACATCTTCCTCGTCGAACATCGTTTCCTTATCTTTTTCTTCCGATGCCTGGGATGACGTCTCTTCCGTTGTCTGAGTCTCGTTTCCCTCCTTCTCCTGCAACTTCCCTCCCACAAAAGCGAGGAGATTTACGGATACTATAAATACGAGCAGTACAACGTACAGCTTGTTTCTGCCTATAAAATTTAAAAATCGGTTCATAGTATAGTATTTAGTATTCAGTATTTAGTATTCAGTTCAAAATAAAATCGTCATCCCCGCAAGTTTTAAGCGGGGATCCAATAATAATGTTATTTCTATGTGATCCCGGATATCCGCTAAAGCGGATTCCGGGATGACGTTCTTCCCGCTTCCCCAACTACCCCACTACATTCAAATGCCGGAGCCTGAAAGTCGCACCAAGCTTCTCCGCCAGCTCCTGGCATTTACGGACGCCGTCCTCACCTATCATATCCAGGCATGTCACCTCGACCTTTATACCCTGTCCGCCGCAGTCCCTGATGAAATCAAGGATGGATCCATGCGCTTTCTCCCCGAAAACTGAACGGCAAAGATGCTCATACGCGTCCGGTTCAGCCGAATTAAGGCTTACGGAAACCCTGTCTACAAGGCCTTTGAGCTCTGAAGCTATCACACGTTTGTTTATAAGATCGCCTTCCCCGTTGGTCGTAAGCCTTACCTTACCGCCTTTGGACTTAACATACGCGGCTACTTTTTTAAGGAGATCAAAGCGAACGGTAGGTTCACCGAACCCGCAGAAAACTATCTCGTCATATTTCGTGGGTTCACCTATCGCCGTTACCAGGTCATCATATGAAGGTTCCTTGTCCAGCCGAAGGTTGTGTCCTTTAACATAGTCCGAGACCTCCCGGGCGCAAAAAGTGCACCTGTTGGTACACCTGTGGGTTATGTTCAGATACAGTGAATCACGTATTTTATACGCTACCGTATCGTCCGACTCCAGGCCCAGTCGGAATAACTTGTCCGCGTTACGGGTAGTCGCCTCCGCTATCTCCTCTTTTGACAGGCCATATATCCCCGTGTATGTATCCAGCAGGTTCTTCACGAAAGCAGGCTCGTTCCTCTTTCCCCTTAATGGTTCCGGAGTTATGTACGGCGAATCTGTCTCGAGAAGCAGCTTCTCTATCGGTACAAGTCTGGCTAACTCTCGAAGGTCCGAGGCTTTGTCGAAAGTGATATTGCCCGCGAAAGATACGAAAAAGTCCAGAGCAAGCATTTCTTTCAGGAATTCAGCGTCGCCCGAAAAACAATGGACCACCCCCCTTGAGATATTGAAGTCCTGCGATTTGATGAGGTCCAATAGATCTTTACTCGCCTGGCGATTATGCAGTATTATCGGCAGGTCCAGCTCTCTCGAGATGAAAAAACATTCTTTAAAAAGTTTTATCTGATTTTTCTTCTCGGCATAATCCCTGTAGTAATCAAGCCCTATCTCGCCTATGGCTACCACTTTCGGTGAAGATATCGCTATTTCCCTCAACCTCTTTATATCATCAGGGGTAACTTTATCTGCTTCATGCGGATGAATGCCAGCGGCAGCAAATATTTCAGCATGACCGGTAGCCAGGGAGATAGCTTCTTCACTGCTGGATATGCTTATCCCCGGCACTATCATGCGGACTACACCAGAATCCACGGCGTTTTTTATAACCGTTTCCCGGTCATCATTATATTGCTTAAGATCAAGATGGCAGTGGGTATCTACTAGTCGCATATTTGCTCGCGTATTTTGTATATAGTATTCAGTATTTGGTATTTAGTACCAGGTGTTGGGTCTTCGGTGTTAGGTTTTGGGCTGGTACCTAAAACCCAGGACCCAAGACCTAAGACCTAACACTTATTCCTTCTTCTTTCAACAATGCTCGCTTCTTCTCTATTCCTCCGGAATAACCGCCGATGGAACCGTCAGACGCTATCACTCTGTGACACGGAACATCCGGCGCGTAAGGATTGATAGACATCACCTGTCCCACAGCCCGAGCGGCGCGTGGTGAACCCGCCTTGCCCGCGACCCAGCCGTATGACTTTACTTCGCCCTTCGGTATCCCTGTGACTACAGTAAGGACCCTCTTCTGAAAATCGGTAAGTTCAGGATCTCTCTCGATCATGTTTTTTAACCCTGTTTTCTGATCTCCCATGGGTTCATATCCTTGAAAATGAAAAAATGACGGGCAAGAACTCTGATCACTGTATGCGCGGAAACAGGGGGTCGCCTTTAGATACCTTAGTACCGGCGGGAAATCTCCTGCCGGTACATACCTCAGTCAGCTCCGACACGCTTATCGATTCTACTATCTTTCCGCCAAGTCCAAGCTGATCCCACATCCGCTGTGATGTAGAAGGCATAACGGACAAGATCCCGATCGCCACAGCCCTTAATACTTCCAGAAGATCCGCCATTATGATCTTTATCGCGTCCATATCGTCATTTTTAGCATAGTTCCAGGGCGCGGATTCTTCTATATATTTGTTCGCCTTGCCTATTACGGACCATATCTCTTCCAGAGCTTCCTTGATCCTGAGATCAGGGCTCAGCATGTTCAGAGTCACTGCGGGAAGAAGACCTCCTACCGCGGCTTTCAAATTATCGCTTCGGGACTGCTGATCTTCATCCACCGATATTCCTGTTACCTCGGGGGCTTCACCGCCAAAATATTTCTCGACCATGGTAAGCGTCCTGTTCAGAAGGTTGCCCATATCATTGGCAAGATCAGTATTGTACGCGCTCACCAGGGCGTCTTCAGAGAAAACACCGTCCTGCCCGAGGCTTACGGCTCTGAGAACAAAAAATCTCAGAGGGTCCACACCGTACTTATCGGCAAGCTCAACAGGATTGACCACGTTCCCCTTTGACTTTGATATCTTTTCATCTCCCATTTTCCACCACCCGTGAGCGAAAACGGTCTTCGGCACAGCGAACCCGGCGCTGTGCAGCATGATGGGCCAGTAGACGGCATGATGACGCAGAATATCCTTCGCGATCATATGGACGTCAGCAGGCCAGAGCTCGTCAAATTTACCGATAGCTTTAGGCGCGGACGTGTAGTTAATAAGGGCGTCAAACCACACGTAGACCACGTAATCCTTATCGAACGGAAGCTCCACCCCCCAGGGCGATCTTTTTTTAGGTCGGGATATGCAAAGATCCATAAGTTCCTCTCTCAGGAATCCAAGCACTTCGTTCTTGCGGTAAGCGGGCATCACAAATTCCGGATTATTGTCTATATGATCGATAAGCCACTTCTGGTATTTGCTCATGCGGAAAAAATAGTTCTTTTCCTTGATCCTGTCCACCTTGCGGTCACATTCAGGACATATGCCGTTCTCGGCCTGGGTGTCCGTCCAAAAGGTCTCGCACGGCGTGCAGAACCATCCGTCATATTCACCCTCGTAGATGTCTCCTTTTTCTTTCATGTTGTTAAGGAAATCCTGGACCTCTTTCTTGTGGGCCTCGTCGGTGGTACGCACAAAATAGTCGTATTCTATATCCAGCTTTTTCCACACATTCTTGAAGTTTGACACTATCCCGTCAACGAACTCCTTTTCCTGCCCCTGCTTAAAGCCCGCTTTTAACGCGGCTTCTTCGATCTTTTCACCATGCTCGTCTGTGCCGGTAAGAAAGAAAACATCGTTTCCCAGCATAGCGTGAAACCTTTTAAGCGTATCGCAAATGATCTGCGTATACGCGTGTCCTATGTGCGGGTTGGCATTAACGTAATATATCGGAGTGGTAATATAAAATTTCCCCATAACAGTTTATTTTGCCTCCTTGATATCGTCCACCTTTATGTCCTTTATCTTTCCGTCCCCGAAGTCCACTGTAACCAACCTTCTTAGCGGGTTCAGCCCTATTATCTTGCCTTTTCCCATATCGGTCATTATCTCTTTTCCTACCTTAGGAAGCCCCTTGGAACACTCCCGATAACATTTATACTCGTAACCGAGACAGCACATAAGCCTTCCGCATAGACCTGATATCTTCGAAGGATTAAGCGGCAGGTTCTGCACTTTTGCCATTTTTATCGTCACGGGGTCAAACTCTTTCAGGAAGGCTTTACAGCAAAGTTCCCGGCCGCAGGGACCCTGTCCGCCTATCATCCTGGCCTCGTCCCGAACACCTATCTGCCTGAGCTCTATCCTCACGCGAAATATGCTTGCCAGGTCTTTTACCAGGTTCCTGAAATCTACCCTGTTCTCCGACGTAAAATAAAATATGACCTTCGCCCTGTCAAACGAATACTCGGCGGATACCAGCTTCATCGGAAGCTTATGTTCGGCGATCTTTCGGTCGCATACGTTCATAAGGTCCTTTGATTTTTTCTTGTTCTTTTCTATCTGCTCCTCATCCCAGGGATTAGCTTTTCTTATGACTTTGCGTATGGGTTTCTCGACGTGAGCCATATCCTTGACAATATCGTTCGGGGATGTCACTTCCCCGGACTCGAGTCCCCGGTCGGCTTCCACTATGACCTTGTCCCCGGTCTCAAATTTCATACCGTTAGCGAAAAAATACTTTTTTTCCCCTGCCGTTCGTAGCTGCACATGTACCAGTTCCTGCATTTTACCGTCTCCTTCTATATTAACGCGCGTTAAGCGCTCTTTTATTTAAGTATCATCGGCAGGTTCTGCGCGACCAGTTTAGGGTTCACGTTGCCTGCCAGATAGATCTTTGTCTGTATCAGTTTTTCCACTATAAGGTTTATCTTGTCCAGAGAATAGCTCTTAAAGAACCGGTATGCATGGCTGGACAGAACATCCTTATCCAGCACCATATCTTCGAACCCTTCTTTCCCGAGAGTTACATCCCGAAAGAACATTATAAGCATCTCCACATCGTCCATGATGTCGTCCTTGCCTTCGGTGTGCCAGATGAGACAGGACGGGTTCTCCTCATCCGCTATTTCTCCCAAAATACCCAAAAGTGAGTCTTTCCTTGAGAGTATATCATCCTCCATCATCTCTACCGCTCTGCCCGGTGATCCCTGTGAAAAATACGCGAGAAGCGACGCTGTTTTCCTGTCTATGTCAGAACTTTCTGAGATAAGACCGGCGGTATCTTCAAGGGATAGAAACTGGAACCTCACTTCCGCGCATCTGGATATCACTGTCGAAAGAAGCAGCTCTTTTTTGTCGGTTATCAGTATTATGAACCCCGCTCCGGGCGGCTCTTCCAGCACCTTAAGTAACGCGTTGGACGATTCCTCGGTCATCATGTGCGCATCCTCCAGGACACATACGCTGACCGGCGCCTGATACGGCTTCAAACTGAGCCTGTCCTTGGCTTCTCTTACCTGGTCCACCTTTATAGCCTTGTTCTTTTCAGGCTTTATCCAGTTAATATCCGGATGCTCCAACGCGCCTATTTTCATGCACGTTATGCAATATCCGCACGCATCGCCTTCATCCGACTTACTTTCGCACATAAGGGACATGATAAAAGCTTTGGCGCACAAAGCTCTGCCTACGCCTCTCGGGCCGGAAAAAAGATAACTGTTAGATATCCTGTTTTCTCGCAGATTGCTTTTTAAAAACCTGACTGCGTTCGGCTGCCCTTTTATGTCGTTGAAATTCATAATGTCTCGTATATCGTTACTTATAACTTATTTAGGTCAAGGTTAAGGTCCAGGTCAAGGTTAAGGTCCAGGTC
>CAZUYM010000005.1:0-6423 GCA_964624805.1 uncultured Planctomycetia bacterium | reverse complement strand
CTTATAACTTATTTAGGTCAAGGTTAAGGTCCAGGTCAAGGTTAAGGTCCAGGTCCAGATTGAGATACAACCCCAACCTATCCTTTTTCCCTTTTCCTTTTTCCTTTTTCCTTAGATTCTGTTCACTGTTCACAGTTTACCGTTTACTACTTACAAACTCTCGATCAGCCCATACACTTCCTTCTTCACCAACTCATACGTGTCTTCGATCCTGTCCCTGACACTGATCACCTTTATCCTCTGAGGATATTTCGCGGCAAGTGCGAGATAACCCTGCCGGACTTTTTTATGAAACGCGTTACCCCTTTTCTCCATCCGGTCAGCCGCGCCGGTCCTGCCCGCGCGCTTCAGGCCCGTCTTAATATCCAGATCCATAAGCAGTGTGAGGTCGGGAACAAGGCCTCCGGTGGCGGCATTATCTACGGTCTCGATAAGACCCATATCCATACCAAGCCCGTATCCCTGGTAAGCAAAAGTAGCTGTATTGAAACGGTCACATATAACTATTTTCCTGTCCTCAAGTGCCGGACGTATCTCCTCTTCCACATGCTGCGCCCTGTCGGCTTCAAAAAGAAAAAGTTCCGCTTTCTCTCCGAGACGTATATTGTCTTTTTGAAGGAGGATATCCCTGATCTTTGCTCCGAGGTCGGTCCCTCCGGGCTGGGCCGTATGCACAACATCATAACCATCGTTTATAAGGTCATCGCATAAAGAAGCTGCCTGAGTGCTTTTACCGCTGCCTTCCGGTCCTTCAAGAGTTATGAAAATGCCTTTCGTTAACTCTTTCGCCATACAGGACCCTCCGGGGTATCTTCGACAGTAACACCCTTTTCCAAAAGTTCATCGCGGATCTCATCGGACCTGAAATAATCTTTCTGCTTGCGCGCCTCTTCTCTCTCGGCTACAAGTTTTTCTATTTTTTCCTCTTCCTTCGCGTCCAGTTCTACGGGCCTCAGCGTAAGACCAAGTATGTCCGCGAACCTCAGTATGTAATTCTTTATGGCGCTTGTCATATGGGCTTTCCCGGAAAGAGACATCTCATCCACGGCAAGACAGTCGTTACCCTGCCTTACGGCATCGAATATGACCGCAAGCGCAGAGGAAGTATTCAGATCATCGTTCATAGCCTCGTCAAACTTCTCCTGAAGGTTGTTGACCACCCACTGAGCTTTACCCATATCCTCAAGATCCAGAGGAGCTCCGCCATTCCGGTCTTTTTCGGAATATTCTTTCCTAATTCTATCGGCCTTATCGAAAAATATCATGATCCTTTCTTTCGACCTTCGCGCCTCTTCTATCTTTTCGTCAGTATAGTCCATGGGACTTCTGTAATGACTGGTAAGGAACGCTATCTTGAGCGGATCCGGATCACCGTACTTTTTGAAATAATCGTCTATGGTTATGTAATTGCCCAGAGATTTCGACATCTTTTCCCCGCCCACGGTCAGAAGACCGTTATGTATCCAGTACCTGGCAAAAGATTTTCCCGTGGCGGCTTCCGCCTGGGCGATCTCGTTCTCATGATGCGGAAATATAAGATCGAGGCCCCCTCCGTGCACGTCAAACTCTTCCCCGAGTATATTGGTACTCATAACCGAGCACTCTATATGCCATCCGGGACGCCCTTTTCCCCAGGGGCTTTCCCAGAAAGGCTCATTTTCTTTTACTTCTTTCCACAGCGCGAAATCAAGAGGATGCTGTTTGTTCTCATCCACTTCTATCCTCACTCCATGATTCATCTCAGTCTTGTCCTGATTAGATAACTTCCCGTAATCCGCGAACTTGTCCACACTGAAATAAACGTTTCCCCCTGCAGCATAGGCATGTTCTTTCTCTATAAGCACCTCTATGAACCGTATCATGTTCTCTATATTCTCGGTAGCCTTGGGCTCAACACTGGGAGGCCGTACTCCGATCCTGTCCAGTTCTCGGTGGTATATGTCCAGATACCTCTTTGACACTTCGCTGACCCGTTGCTGCAATCTTTCAGAAGATGCCTTTTCCCCAAGTTCTTCAAGCTCCATTATGGCCTTGTTAATTATCTTATCGTCCACATCGGTCACGTTCCTGACAAAATACACTTCCAGGCCGGTATACTCAAAATATCTCCTGATAACATCAAAAACATACGCGCTACGCGCGTGGCCGATATGAGGTACGTCGTAAACGGTAGGACCGCAAACGTACATGTTTACCTTTCCTTCTTCTATCGTCTTGAACTCTTCTTTATCCCTCGTGAGGGTATTGTAGATCGTTATCATACCTTTACCGTCAGTCCTTTCCCTTCGTGTCATCTTTCCCGTTCTTGTGAAAATCACCTATCTCGTTCTCAATATGGTCTATCTCGTGCTGCAGTCTTTCCAGGGCCTGCTGTATGGGATCCGGCAAAGCTGAATGATCGAGGTTAATGCCTCCGGGGATCCGCTGGCCGCGTTTTATAGCCACTCGGGCGGGAACTCCCACCGCGGTAGAATCGTCCGGCACATCTCTTATTACCACAGCGTTAGCTCCGACCATAACGTTGTTGCCTATTTTTATATTGCCCAGGATCTTGGCACCGGCACCCACTACGACATCATCTCCCAGGGTAGGATGTCTTTTACCCGTTTCCTTCCCGGTTCCCCCAAGTGTCACCCCCTGAAAGAGCGTGACATTTTCTCCGATAACCGTCGTCTCTCCGATCACCACTCCCATGCCGTGATCTATGAAGAGACCTTTCCCTATGGTCGCCCCCGGATGTATCTCTATGCCCGTCATCCATTTTCCCACCTGCGAAAGGTATCTGGGAAAAAACGGCACTGAAGCTTTCTTCAGATAACTTGTTATCCTGTGGTACACCAAAGCATGCAGCCCCGAATAGGTAAAGATAACTTCCGCATATTTCGTCGCGGCCGGATCTCGCTCCATAGCGGCTTTTATCTCGTCCTTAAAGAACTTGCGTACCAGTATGTAGAATACCATCGCCAATATGGCTACAATAAATATAATGTTCAATAAGCACACCATATCAACTCTCCTTTTTCTTCAGCAATACAATAGCATACGCCTCGATAGATTCGCCTTTACCTGTAGACCCGAGCCCCTCGGACGTCTTACCTTTTACGCTTACGTCTGCCGGGGTTACCCCCAGCGCGGCGCTTACGCTCGCGGCTATCTCATCCCTGTGTGGTCCGATCCTAGGCTCCTCCGCGACAACAATACAATCAAGATTACCTACAGTAAACCCTTCTTCCGCCATGAACGTAGCTACATCTCTCAAAAAGTCCATGCTGTCCGCATCCTTGCAAGAGGGGTCCGTGTCCGGGAACCTCTGTCCGATATCGCCTTTTCCCATGGCTCCGAGGATAGCATCGCATACGGCGTGTACCAGCACGTCACCGTCGGAATGTCCCACCGGGCCTACAGGATGATCTATCCCGACGCCGCCTATAACCATACGACGCCCGGAAGACAACCTGTGTATGTCATATCCCATTCCTATTTTCATATTTCACATCAGGATCAATTGTTGTGCTCAGGACCCTGTTCTCCCTGCTGTCCCTCCTGAGACCTGTCATCCTGTTTCTGTTGCTGTTGTTGTTCCACCTGAGGGGTGTTTACCGACCTCTCCTGCTGTTCCGCCTGTGGCTTTACTTCCTGTTTCTGCTGCTGTTCCACCCGAGGGTTATTCTCCTGCTTCTGCTGCTGTTCCACCCTCGGCTTATTATTCTGTCTGTCACGCTGCCTCGGAGGCCTGTTATTCTTAGGCCTGCTCTGCTCGACTCTTTTCTGTTCAGGTCTGTTCTGCTCGGGCTTTTCATTAAGACTGGCAAATATCATCCTGCCGGCAGACGTCTGCAGAACACTTGATATGGTCACGTGCACCTTGCGGCCTATCAGTTTTCTGGAATTATCGACAACTATCATGGTACCGTCGTCGAGGAAAGCCACACCCTGGTCCCTTTCCTTACCTTCTTTTCTGATCTGCACGTCCATCTGTTCTCCCGGGAATACAACCGGACGCATCGCGTTGGCAAGATCGTTGATGTTGAGGACTTCGACGCCTTCAAACTTCGCGACCTTGTTGAGATTAAAATCGTTAGTAAGCACCGGACAGTCCAGTATCTTCGCCATTCTCACCAGTTTGGCATCAACTTCCTTGATATCCGAGAGGCCTTCTTCGTGTACTATAACTTCTATACCCGGTATAGTTTTGAGCCTGTCAAGTATGTCAAGTCCTCTGCGTCCTCTCCTTCGTTTTCCGTCATCGGCGCTGTCAGCCACCTGCTGCAGCTCATGAAGCACAAAACGCGGCACTACTATTTTCCCCTGGATAAACGCTGTCTCGCATATACCGGATATCCTTCCGTCGATAATAACACTGGTATCCAGAAGAAACCTCTGGTCTCTCTGGTCCTCCCTTGAGAATCTTACATACGGTATAATAACGTTAAACTCGTCTTTTCCCTTAATAGCGATGACCATGCCGAGATAACAGAATATAAGCGTGAACACTATCTGAAATATCGAGTACTGCAACGCTTCCATCGGGAGAAGACGCAGTATAAGGGTTACCATCCAGGCCATAAAAAATCCAAAGGCAAGCCCGAACGCGGCCGCTGAAAGATTCCGCAGCGAAACGCTCTTAAGCTTGGCCTCTACGAAAGATATTACTCCACCTACTCCTAAACCTATTCCCGCTGCCAGTAATGCTTTCTGGCTTACCAGACCCGTAAAATCGGATCCGATATAATAACCGCACACCGCGCTTAGGATCAGAAAAAAGATCCTTATCAGTCTGATTGTCATACCACTCACATCCTTTCTATAATTATAAAAAAAAATATTTCGGCCGGCATTCAGCCCGCGCCTGACCGTTAACTGTGCCGTCAGCGGGGATCTATATTAGTCCCTTATGACGACTTATCCCTCGTTTTCTACCTGTCTTTGGTCTTGCCTTTCGAAAGCAGTTTCCACGGATGAGCTTTAATGTCAGCCGTAAATTCCTCAATATTATTGTACACAGCATCATCGGTAAGGAATTTTCCTATGGTACCTTCCCCCTCTTTTATTCTGCCAAAAATTGTCACCAGATCGTTGTAAAGCGTTTCGTCGACAAGAAGTTTACCAAGGGTACCCTCTCCGTCAGCGGCTCTTTTAATGATCTTGCCAAACGACTGTACAAGCTCCTTCATGTCCTCCATCTGTTCCCCCACGTTAACGGGAGTTTTGCCCGTTATCGTGTCTCCATCCTTAATAAACACTTGTTCCTTCCCCGGGGTCAGCTCAAGATACTGCTCACCCAGAAGTCCGAGGGTATTTATCCTGGCCACCGAGTCCTTTTCTATGCGCAGATCCCCATTTATACGCACATCTATCTTAACTCTGGTTCTGCCGGCCTCCCCGTCGTAATAGACTTTGATGTCTTTTACCTCTCCGGCATCCACACCTGCCAGGCGTACAGGGGCATTGACTTTTATGCCGTTCGCGAAATCAAAGAAAATGTTAAAATTATACCCTTTTCGCAGCAGGTAAAAGTCGCTGATCGAGAACACTATCAGGAACATAATAAAAATTCCTATCCCTATGAACAACCCCACTTTAATTTCAAGTTTTTCATCTCTAAACATCTGCTATCTCCTTTTTTTCCGCATTAAAAATAATAAATGCCTGCCCTTAACCGGAACACCGAAGATGTGCCTGGTTCGGGTTTACTGTTTTGTTATCGGACCTATCGCGCTGCCCGTTATAAACTGTCTTACGACGGTGCTATCAGAACTTTTTATCTGGTCAGGAGTGCCTACCTCAATTATCTTTTTATCGTACAACATCGCTACCCTGTCGGCGATCTTGTACGCGCTTTTCATATCGTGCGTTACTGTTACAGACGTGGTCTTAAGCGTATCGTGAAGATATCTTATAAGATTGTTTATCACATCGCCCATTATCGGGTCCACGCCGGTCGTCGGTTCATCAAAAAGTATTATTTGCGGGTCCATGCTGATAGCCCTCGCCAGGCCTACTCTTTTCTTCATACCTCCTGAAAGCTGGGCCGGTTTGGCAGTCTCGATTCCTTCCAATCCCACCATGCTTAGACTCTTCGCCACGGCCGCCTGCACCTCTTCCAGGCTTTTATCCGTGTACTCAAAAAGCCTGAACCCTACGTTCTCCAGGACATTCAGTGAATCAAAAAGCGCGGCTTCCTGAAAAAGCATCCCAAAATTCATTCTCACATCGTTCAACTCTCTGCTGCTCAGGGTGGTTATATCCACACCGTCTATAAGCACCTGGCCGGAATCAGGACGCATCAAGCCTATTATGTGTTTAAGAAGCACGCTTTTGCCGCAACCTGACCTTCCGATTATAACCATAGATTCCCCGGTATTTATCGTAAGGTTAAGGTCTTCCAGAACCAATCGTCCTTCATAGGACTTATATTTATTC
>CAZUYM010000004.1:0-23062 GCA_964624805.1 uncultured Planctomycetia bacterium | reverse complement strand
GTAAAAAAGCTCGAGAAAAATGTCAGAGATGAGCTTGGAAAAGATCAAGCCGATATTTTTAAGGTCCATGCGGAGATCCTTAAAGACAAAACTCTTCTCAAAGATATAGAGAAGGAACTTAATAATGAACTGGTCAACGCCGAACGCGCAGTCAGGAATGTTTTCAGGAAATGGGCTAATAAGTTCAAGATATCTGAGAGCGAGACAGTAAAAAGTAAGGCGGATGATCTTGAAGATCTGAGCAGGAGAATTTTATGTTCATTTATGGAGTGTGATATCAATGTCATGGAAAACGTGCCGCCTGAAAGCATAATTGTTGCCAAAAGGCTCCTTCCGTCCGATACAGTGAGACTGAAAAGAAAAAATGTTAAAGGTATCATAGTAGAGCAGGGCAGCGGCGTCGCTCATAGTGCTATTATAGCCAGATCTTTAGGGATCCCCGCGGTAACCGAGATTGAAAACGCTATTAGCATCATTAAGCGGGGAGAAAAACTCATCTTAGACGGATACAATGGCACAGTTATACAAAATCCGACAGAGAAGGAAATAAAAATATATAAAAAGACATTTCAGTCTATGAAAAAGAGAGAGACTAAGCTTATAAATGGAACCAGGCATAAATCAAAAACAAAAGATGGGAAACTTATAAAAGTCTACGCAAATGTTTCTTCTAAAGAGGATGCAAAGATCGCTGCTGATAGGGGATATGATGGTGTTGGGCTATTAAGGATCGAACAGTTATATATGTCATCTAAGATGCTGCCGGATGAAAAATATCTGTCAAGCAGTTTGCACAAAATCTTGGAGCCATTAAAGAAAAAAGTAGTGACTTTAAGACTGCTTGATATAGGGGCTGATAAAAATATTCCATATATAAAAATTGAGGAAGAGCCGACCCCGGTTCTTGGCTTGCGTGGAGTAAGACTTTTGCTTAAATATGAAAATCTTTTAAGAACGCAGCTTAAAGCAGCTATTATTGTATCGAAAGACTACAACATACGTGTTCTCGTGCCTATGGTTACATTCCACGAAGAGATGGAAGAGGTCAGGAAGGTAGCAAGAGACTGTATGAGAGAAGTTAAAAATGATTATGGCATAAGAATTAAGAAACTGAAAATAGGAGCTATGATAGAAACTCCGGCAGCTGTTGAGAATATTGAAAAGATAGCTGAAGAGTCTGATTTTTTAAGTATCGGGACTAATGATCTCATTCAGTATTCGGTTGCTGCCGGTAGAGATAATCCTAGTGTTTTGGAATACTACGAAAAAGGGTCCAGCGTGGCCATAAAATACATAAAGAGAATAGTGAGATCTGCGGATAGTCATGGCATTGAATGCAGTGTTTGCGGCGAGATGGCAAGTGATCTAAAGTGGGTAAAACCGCTTATTAAAGCAGGAGTTAAAGCTCTGAGTGTTTCGCCTTACCTTGTCCCATTAGTAAAGGATGACATAAGAAAGATTTAAACTGTGATGTTTTTTTTCAAACTGTCCAAAAACTGTACAATAGTTGTATAGAAAGGGAGAGCAAGCTTCGTAACCTTTTGTAAATAAAGGGCATTAGTAGGGTAGGCGCACCTCTCCGCCATTCTATATAAACCTTCCTTGCACACCATTATTCATCTTAACTACTAGTCTATAAACTGTAGAGTATGAAATTTATATAAAATAATTTGTTTATGCGGAGAATATATGGTATATTCAACGCATATAATGCGGAGAATAGTGTTGATATTTATCGCTCGCTGTTCGGAGTATATTGAGGAGAAAGGCAATGAAATACATCCATCAGTTAATAGTTTGGCCGAAATTTATGTGGGATCAGGCAAGGATAGCAGTTTTGCTTGGCAAGGTCAGGAGTCGTCAAGGTCGGCTGATGGGCAAAATGGAGGCATTGGGATTTTCTTTACGTTCTGAAGCTGTTCTCAAAAATCTCACTTTGGATATTATAAAAAGCAGTGAAATCGAAGGAGAAACTCTTGACCCAGGAAAAGTTCGGTCCTCTATTGCTAGAAGATTAGGAATGGATATAGGAGGTCTTATCCCTTCTGATCGTTATGTTGACGGTATTGTGGAGATGATGCTGGATGCAACCCAAAATTTTGATAAAAATTTAACAAAAGACAGGCTATTAGGATGGCATGCGAGTTTGTTCCCGGCAGGTCGAAGTGGAATGCAAAAGATTAAAGTAGGTGCTTTTCGGGAGGACAAACATGGGCCGATGAGAGTTGTTTCGGGAGCCATAGGGCAAGAAAGATTGCATTTTGAGGCTCCGGAAGCGAAACGGATCAATAAAGAAATGAAGATTTTTTTAAAATGGTTTAATCACTTGTCTTCATCCGAGTCAGAGAGTTCTTTAGAAATTGATCCGGTGATTCGATCCGGGATTGCTCATTTGTGGTTTGTGACAGTACATCCTTTTGATGATGGTAACGGGCGCATTGCCCGTGCTATTGCTGATATGCAACTTGCGCGTGCTGATGGCAATAAGGAGCGGTTTTATAGCATGTCATCCCAGATTCGTAAGGAAAGAAATGTTTATTATGATATTCTTGAAAAGACCCAGAAGAATATAGATGTATCGGAAAATGGAATCGATATAACTTTATGGCTGCAATGGTTTTTAAATTGCCTGAACCGTTCGTTTGATATGATGGAAGATACCTTAGCGGATGTTTTAACAAAAGCACATTTTTGGGATGTGTACTCGACTGTATCCATTAATGAGCGTCAACGTATTATGATAAACAAGTTACTGGATGGTTTTGAAGGCAAATTAAAAACTTCTAAATGGGCTAAGATTACAAAGAGTTCACAAGATACGGCTTTGCGAGATATTCTTGATCTTGTGAAAAAAGGAATTCTTGTTAAAGATCCTGGCGGTGGGCGGAGCACAAGTTATTCGTTGAAAGATTTGCACTAGGCGCGATCTTAGCGTTTCTATTTTGTGCCATATTCGTGCCATTTTTCTACCAAAACAACACCAGTGTACAGTTCTTGTACAGGTGACCTGTTAACTTTCTGATATCTTCTGGTTTCCTGACGGATGCGGTGCTATAATGTGATGGTAGCTTTTCTTGCGCATTATTTCTTTTGTAAGTGGTTGAATTTATTAGGGAAGCGCAAAGCGCCTGACATTCGTTCATAATATTGTAAAGCAGTTGACGATTATAATTTTCTAAAAATAAAGGGCAGGACATAATGAATGAAATAAACAAAACTTTTTCCTCCAATGATATTATTTTTTCGCTGATCGTGTTATCAGCGGCCATATTGACAGGTGTGATCATTTATTTTATATCCATGTTTATGGTTAAAAAATGGAAGAAGGGCCGTTCGTCAAACAAACTTAAATGGTCGCCGGGCCAGTTCAAAGGACCCATATTTTCATTGTCCCTTTCCCTGTGTGTTATGTTCGTTCTGCCTGTACTGCGTTTTCCTAAAGGAGTCCAGTATGCTGTTTCACACATAGTGAACCCCTGGTTTATAGCGTCCATGGGCTGGATGCTTATACGCATTGTCGGTACGGCCAAAGAGCTTCTTCTAAGCCGTTACGATATAACCGCAAAAGATAATTTACAGGCGCGCCGCGTTTATACGCAGACGCGCGTCATAGAAGGCATAGTTAATATAGGGATAATCGTAGTGACTTTCTCTTTATTATTGATGACCTTTGAAAAAGTCCGTCAGGTCGGGACAAGCCTTCTGGCTTCGGCAAGTATTATCGGTGTGATATTGGGTTTCGCGGCGCAGAAAACCCTCGGGAATTTTATAGCCGGATTGCAGATCGCCATATCCCAACCCATACGCATAGACGATGTGGTAATAGTTGAGGGGGAGTGGGGTTGGATCGAAGAGATCACCCTGACTTATGTGATCGTACGTATATGGGATCTGAGGCGGCTGGTCGTTCCCATAGCACACTTTATAGAGAAACCTTTTCAGAATTGGACCAGGATATCCGCGGATATCCTGGGGTCGGTTTACATTTACGCGGACTATACGGTACCGGTGGAAAAATTACGCTCAGAATTAACACGCATCCTCGAAGAGAGCTCACACTGGGACAAAAAAGTTAATGTCCTGCAGGTGACTAATACTACCGCCCAGGCCGTAGAGATACGTGCTCTAATGAGTGCTTCTGATTCTCCGACAGCCTGGCAGCTGCGTTGTGAGGTAAGGGAAAAACTTCTTGGATTTCTGCAAAAAAATTATCCTCAAGCACTTCCTAAAGTCAGAATAAATTTGGAAAAAGAAGGGATCATTCTCTAGTACAATTTGATTAATCGCTCAGACCTGCTATAATAGGGATATGTCAAAAATCCCAGAAAAAAATCGTATTATCGTATCCAGGAAAGTTCAGCCAACCCCATGATAAAACTCAAAGGAAAAGATAGGGGACTCATAGTGGTCTCCAACCGCCTGCCCTTCACAAGACGCGTGAACAAGAAGGGTCAGCACGTATGGGAAAAGTCCACCGGCGGGCTTATCACGGCCATGGAGCCCATCCTTCTCGACGTGAAAGGCATGTGGATAGGATGGGATGGCGTAATTGAGCCTGATCCAGAGAGCTTCTCCCCGAATCTCATGGACATGAAGGAGACGGGTCTGGCCGACCCGGACTATGCCGGAGAGGGCAAGTCGTACCGCGTAGGCCGCGTTCCTTTAAGCAAAAGCGAATACGAGGAATATTACAATCGTTTTTCGAACGGCACCCTGTGGGGTCTTTTCCACTATTTTTTCGAGAAGTGTTTTCTGGACTATGACGCGTGGAGGACTTATTGCAGGGTCAACGAGAGGTTCGCCCACTATATAGACAAGCTGGCCTCGAAAGACGACATCATATGGGTGCAGGATTATCATCTCTTCATGGTGCCGCATTACCTAAGAAAATTAAGGCCGGACCAGGAGATACATTTTTTTCTGCATATACCTTTTCCGCACATAGATATCTTCAGCATCCTGCCATGGCAGGACCGTATAATCGAGTCCTTTCTCTCGTGTAATACTGTCGGGTTTCACCACAAGCAGTATCTCAAGAATTTTTACGGAGCGATCGACGCCTACAGGAAGAGGGCAAAAAACGAAGGGCGGAAAGCGGTCTGTGAGACAGAAAACTCTCATTTTTATGTGAACCCCATAAGCATAGATTTCGACCTTATAGACAGGACGTCCAGGAAACCGGAGGTCCGAAAGAGAAGTGAAGATATAAAAAAACAGGCGGCCTGCCCGAAACTTATTCTGGGGATAGACCGCATAGATTATTCCAAAGGTATAATCGAGAGGCTCAACGGGTTAAAACTTCTTTTCGAAAATCATCCCGAGCTCAAGGAAAAGGTTTTCTATTACCAGCTAGTCATCCCGAGCAGGGAAGACGTAAAGGCCTACAGGCTCCTGAAGAGGAGAATAGACGAACTTATAGGCGGGATCAACGGTAATTTTTCAACGGGGCTCTGGTCCCCCGTGCATTACAATTACGGTACGGTCCCGCTGGACGAGCTGGTGGCTCTTTATTCGGCGGCCGATGTGGCCCTTGTCACGCCTCTCCGGGACGGCATGAACCTCGTGTGCAAGGAATATGTAGCCGCCCATTCTGACAATGACGGCGTACTTATATTGTCAAAGTTCGCCGGGGCGATATCGGAGATAAGGAACTGTCTGCCTGTTAACCCTTACAGCATCGAGGATATAGCCAACGCGATATACCAGGCGCTCCACATGTCCGAAGGTGAAAGAAAAAAACGTATGTCCAGGATGCGCAAAAACATAAGCGATAATAACATAAAAATCTGGCTTGAAAGATGCCTGCAAGATTTTGAGATGGCGGGAAAACCGCGAGAGAAATAAAAAAGATGAAGCATTTATTCTCCGAATGGAAAGTGATCCGAAAAAAGATAGAGAGAGGCCCTGTTTATCTCATGCTGGATTTTGACGGCACCCTGGCCAATATCAGGAGAGACCCCGACAAGGCGCATTTGAGCGTCGGAGCGGTCCGGACACTGAAAGCCGCGGCCCGTACGCCAGGAATAGAGCTTTCCGTAATAAGCGGGAGGTCCCTTAAGGATATAAGGAAGAGGGTCGGGATCAAAAGGATAACATATGCCGGGAACCACGGGCTCGAAATACAAGGACCAGGTATCAAGTTTTCGGCGACGGGGGCCGCGGAAATAAAAAGAACGATGAGCCGCATTGCCAGAGAGCTCAGAAAAGAGACCCGTAAAATAAAAGGTACGATAATAGAACACAAGGGTCTTACCGTAAGCGTTCATTTCAGGATGGTAAAAAGTTCCACCGAGGGCGATGTCGAAGAGGTCCTCAAGAGAGTTACGACACCGTACGTGGCAAAAAAAGAGATCATGATTACATCGGGTAAAAAGATATGGGAAGTGAGGCCTCCTGTGAAATGGGATAAGGGCAAGACGGCACTTTTTCTCATAAAGGAAAAGAGAAAGACCGCAAAAAAAATACTGCCGGTATATCTGGGTGATGACAAAACTGACGAGGACGCTTTTAAGGCGATAGGAAAAGGCGGCATATGCGTATTTGTAGGCCGTCCCGGCCGTTCGGCCGCCCCTTACTATTTCAAAGGTGTCGCCGAAGTGCGCAGGTTTATCCGACGTGTTATCGATATAAAAAAAGGAGAAAGGTAATGAACACTCAGATAAAGGCGAAGGAGCCTTTTAATTTCTACACAAGAATGATATTGCCGGAACTTACGGGTTTCAAAGCCGGCAACCTGGAACAGCTCCTGAAGATGATAAAAGAGGTTTCGCCATCGGCAATATATCATCATACGCACCGCTTTCTGCAGCAGCACCAGCATCTTGCGCCGGAACCTCCGAACGATTTCGCTTACTGGGTTACGGAAGTGCTGGGAGAGTACAGGCTGGGAGAAAAACTCGCGAGCATCGATACAGTGGAATTCTCGACTATAGAAGCCCTCCGCACCAACATAGTTTTGGCTATAGAGGAATATCTTAAAGAGAATCCCACAGCCGGATCCAGAGCCGCGCATAAAGGGGAGGAATTCTATTTCGTAAAATCGGTAAGTTTTATTTTCCCCACGAAACACACGGCCCGTGATCTCGATGAATTCGTGGAGGAACTGAAGAAGGTTACTATAAGCTCGATATACTTTCATATCTTTGAAGCGCGCCTCAGGCTGGAAAAGGGCAACAACGACTTTTCGTTCTGGATAGAGACTTCAGTTGGAGATAAAGCGGTGGCCGATAGGATATCAAAGCTCGACCCTTACGCTTATAACCTGGAAGACCTGAGGGGACAGATAATCGGCATAATCACCGAAAGGACGAAAAAATAATATGATGAAGATAAAAGATTACATTCCGATAGCCGGAAAGTTCATAGTAGACGACCTCCGCATACTCGCCGAAAAGCTGAAAGGTAAAAAGATACAGCACGTTAATTCCACGGCCGTAGGTGGAGGGGTGGCCGAGATACTCAACCGCATGGTACCTCTCCTTAAAGAACTCGGCGTGGAGACAAGATGGGACGTGATAAAGGGTGGCGGCAAGTTTTTCGACGTTACCAAAAAATTCCATAACGCTTTGCACGGAAAAGACGAAGGTCTTACCGCGGACGACTTTGAGGTGTTTCTCGAAACGGGCCGCCGCAACGAGCAGGAAATGAACATTTGGGGCGACATAGTTTTTATACACGACCCGCAGCCCATAACGCTTATAAACAGACGCACGGAGAATAAATGGCTGTGGCGGTGCCATGTGGATGTCTCGAGCCCGGATCCCACGGTATGGAAATTCCTTCAGGACTTTATTTTTCGGTACGACTCCGCGATATTTTCGGCGCCAAGTTTTTCGCGTCAACTTCCCATAAGACAGTTCCTGATAGCCCCATCTATCGATCCCCTGAGCGATAAGAACAAGGAGCTTCCACAGGAGACCGTAGATTCTGTGTTCCGTAAATATGAGGTCCCGAGAGATAAACCCGTTATAACCCAGATATCGAGATTTGACCGTCTCAAAGATCCGGTCGGCGTCATCAAAGCTTACAAGCAGGTAAAAAAACATATCGACAGCCGTCTCGTCCTGGCCGGAGGCACCGCTTCCGACGACCCTGAGGGACAGCAGGTACTCGACGAGGTGAGAGAGGAAGCACAGAAAGACCCGGACATACACATTCTTCTCCTGCCGCAGGACGATATAGAGATAAATGCTCTTCAGGCGGGCTCTGACGTAATACTCCAGAAATCCCTCAAAGAAGGGTTCGGGCTCACAATATCGGAGGCGCTATGGAAAGCCAAGCCGGTTGTTGCGTCTAATGTGGGAGGGATACCCCTCCAGGTTAAACACGGATACTCGGGGCTTTTGTGCAATTCGGTGGAAGGCGCGGCATATTCTATAAAACAGCTCCTTAGTAATAAGGCGTACGCCAAAAAGCTCGGTGAGAACGGGAGGGAACACGTGAGGAATAACTTCCTTCTTACGCGTCACCTGAGGGATTACATGCTTGTCTTTCTTTCTTTGTACCATCCTGAAGAAATAGTCTGTCTCTAAAAACGGAGGGGGATATGGAAAGAAGAGATAGTGTCTTAGGATTTTGAGAACAGCGCAGGTGTAGGATCAACTCCATAAACGGTGTTAATAGCTTTTGTAAATATACGATGAAGAGCAAACAAATTGATAGTATTGTAAGTTGAAACTGTACAAAAGTTGTATATATAGAGGGAGTAAGCCACATAACATAATAAATATAACAACTTACAATCTCATAGCTCCTTACCCCTCCCCCCTCCGCCATTGTTTTGTCTTGCCACACAACCCTTTATCCAAAGGTGTTTCCGAGTGTCTCAAAAACTTTTAAAGTTCTAAGTGCCCATTAGGCAATGAAATATGGATAGAAATGAAAGAAACGCTGCGACAACTACTACCTTTTCCTGCTTTGTTCCTGTTCATTTAAAATGCTTCCAACCGCGGACCCTTTAAGGGTACATATGTATTTTGCATTATAATGATCTTATTGTGGTAAAATGATGTTGTGAGAAGATGTAATTTGAGGTGTAAAAATATGAGATGCACCCAACGATATGAAAACAAAAAAGGGGAATAAATGGATATTAAAAAAACAACAAAAGAAGTCAAAAAAACGACAAAAAAGATGACGATTGAAGAACTTTCTACTAATCTATCAGCTAAAATTAATGGCATCGAAGAGAAAATTGATATAGTGATAGCCAGGTCAGCGGTGTTGGAACGAATGATCAGCGAAGAAGGAGAAACACGAGGGAATGCATATGCAAGTGTAGAGAAAAAATATTCCGGAAAGAAAGATCACCATTCAAGTGATAGAAAACTTTACAAAGTTGTTTGTGCTGAATGCAAACAAAATTGTGAAGTGCCGTTTATCCCCAGAGGTGACTGGCCAGTATATTGTAAAACATGTAATACAAAGAAAAAAGAAGAAAATAAATTCAGTAAACCTTCAAATAGAAATGAAAGATCTGGCAGAGGATTTAACGCGGGCAAAAGCGATAGAAGTGAATCCCCTCGCGGTAAATTTTCTAAAAGCAGCGGGCCGCGATCTAAAAGTTTCAATGCGAAATATTCTAGCCCCCAAAAAGGCAAACCAAAAACTCGAAGGGGTAAATAACTGTCCCCGTTATTCTCCCCGCCGTACCTTGCTATCATCACGAATAGAGGGTATGCTTTTGTAAGGATCAAGAGGAGGGTTATGGAAAGCACGCGGGGAAGCCGTGCGTAAGCGGAAATGCATATTGACGTATGCGCGGTCATGGATCGCTCTTGCGGCTGCGCGGTGCCTGGGGAAACACGGTATTTATGTTATAACAGGCGATACCTCCCGCTCCGCGACCGCTAACTTTTCACGTTATTCAAAAGAACAATTTGTCTATCCCGACCCCGGCATAGATCCCGACGGATTTGTCGATAGATTAGTCTCCCTCGCCAGGGCTCATGCCGCCGCCGATACCGATATTGTGATCATGCCGATGTACACCGAGGTTTATCCGATCCTTTGCCGTCAAGACCGGTTTAACGGGTTGGCTAAAGTGGTGCTGCCGCCGAAAGAGGCGTATGAGCTCGTGCGCAATAAAAGAGAGCTTGCAATCCATTGCAATAAGCTCGGCATACGCGTCCCTTCGACAGTCGCAGTCGGAAGCGCCGACGAGTTCTACGAGCGCACGCGTAACGTCGGGTATCCGGCGTTTGTGAAGGTCCCGACGAGTTCGGGATCGTTAGGGATCCGCAAAGTGTCATGTCATGATGAAGCGGTCAGGGCCTTTGATGATATGATCCTGCGCTATAAGATCACGGAACCCGGGCTGCTTCCTATACTCCAGGAATTCGTCGGGGGAAAAGATTACTGTTCTACTTTTCTTTTTGATCATGGTGAATACCGCGCTTCGATGACTTACCATAATGTTGTAGAGTTTCCCAAAGGCAAAGGCGTGGGCGTTCTGCGGGAAACAGTAAAAGCGGATGTTCTTGAAGATATTGGGCGCAAGCTACTGGAACAGTTTAACTGGAATGGTGTTTGTCAGGTCGATTTCAGGTGGGACGGTGTATCTGAGCCATGGCTTATTGAGGTAAACCCGCGTTTTTGGGGAGGGCTTGCCCAATCTATAGCGTCGGGGTGGGAATTTCCCGTATGGATGTATGATCTCGCGATCAAAGAGCATATTGAATTACAGCAACCTCAAAAAATTAACTTACGCACGGTCAATCGGACGCTGATGGCAGTACGCATAGTACAGGATCTTTTCGCCGTCAGTGATCCCATTGGTATTGCGGGGCGGATAAAGGACGTTGCGAAACTTATTAAAGAGAGCCGCGGAGCGGTCAATGAATATTTTTGGTGGAGCGACCCGTTCCCGATAGTAGGACTTATTTATCCGCTCATGGTGTATATAAAGCACGGCGCGATCACCCCTGAATTGCTCATCGGAGAAAAAGGCACGCATAAAAATGATCCGGAGAGCGGGGAAAAATAGGAGACGTAACCACCCGCCTGCCGTCTGCGATAATTAGCCTCAGAGTACAAGATCTTAGCTTTGATATTATCTGAAAGGTTAAGTGCCCACCTTTCATTTTTTGTTGACCACGCTTTCCTCAAAGAGTATTATCCTACTATAGACATTTTGCATATTCTAACTAAGGGGATCGGTAATGACTAAAACAAAATTTAATGAATTAAAAAAAGTGTTTGAGACCTTACATGGACCTAAAGGCTGTGTTTGGGATAAAGAACAGACGCATGAGTCTTTGATCGGAGGATTAAGAGAGGAAACCCGGGAATTGATCAAGGCGATACGAAGTGAAAATAACGATCATATGAAGGAAGAATTGGGGGATGTTCTGCTGCATGTGATGTTTCAAGCCCAGATCGCCTCTGGGAAAAATAAATTTGACATTGAAGATGTTATTGATGAATTGATAAAAAAATTAAAAGTCCGGCATCCGCACGTTTTTGGGACAGCAAAGGTAAAGTCCAGCGCTCAGGTAATGCGTAATTGGAATAAGATCAAGGCCACGGAGAAGAAAAAGGCATCCCGGAGAAAAAGATAGAATGAAGTGGAGTAACAATAGAAAGAAGGGATTAAAAGGTGTCGTTACTCCGGAGAAGGCTTTGTGTCACGCGGAGATGCTTTCAAACTCCGCGAGAAATAAATACAGGCACATTAAAAAGCGCTTTCGCAAAGCCCGGATAGAATGTTTCAGGCTGTATGACTGGGATAGCCCCGAGATCCGTATAGTGGTGGACTGGTATGCCGGGCATCTGGTTGTAGCGGAATATGAACGGTTACAGACAGGCCCGGAATATCTCCCGCAAATGGCGGAGGCTGCTGCTTTAGCGCTAAACGTCCCTATGGAAAATGTGCATATAAGAAAAAGACATACCAAAGTAGAAGAAGGGCCTCGTTATAGCAAGCTTGCTTCTCTTGACAAGCGAATGGAGGTAACCGAAGGCGATCTTAAATTTCTGGTCAATCTTACGGATTTTCTGGATACTGGTTTGTTTTCAGATCACCGCCAGACGCGTAATATTATCCGCAAGATGGCAGAAGGTAAGGATTTCCTGAATCTTTTTGCCTATACCGGGGCATTTACCTGCGCGGCAGCTCTGGGTAATGCCCGTTCAACTGTTACCGTAGACCGTTCACAGACATATATAAACTGGGCCAAGGACAACCTGGAGCTTAACGAACTCTGGAGTGACAGACATGAGCTTGTCCAAACCGACGCTATGAAATATTTGGCGCGGGCCGATAGGGAGGGGATGAAGTTCGATCTGGCTTTTGTAGATCCGCCGTCATTTTACAAGGATCAGGTTGAGGGAGTGGATTTTGATATAAATCGTGACCACCCGAAGTTGATAAATAAAGTTTTAAAAATAATGCGCCCGGGTTCTGACATATTATTTTCTACCAATCATCAGAGATTTGAACCGAGTTTTGACGATCTCAATGTTAAAGAGATCATTCCCCTGACCCCGAAAACGATCCCTGAGGATTACAGAAACCGTAATATTCATCATTGCTGGCAGATAAAGGTGTAGGTAAGCGCAGATAGTACCGAACGGTTTCCATTGTTTCATTCGCGAACTAAAATCCTTTATAGACAAGCATTTAGAACAATGAGTTATATTGACTATCGACCTGTGCCGTGTTACATTGTAAAAATGGGAGCTGGTCTGTGAAACATAGAGGCGGTAATAAAGGGACTTTCCGGTATTAAGATATTCCGCCAGGACAGAAAAAGCCTGGTTAATCTACAGAAAAAAATATCCCAGGTAAGGGGGAGCACATGAAAATAGCTATGATGGGCGCATGGAACACTGATTCCGGGGCATCTATTCATGCTGAATTGGTGGGCAGGGCCTGGGTGGAAATGGGTCTGGACCTTGAGGTGTTCACCTTTTACAGGCATGCTTTCCATGGTACGGCTCTTACCCGGGCGCGGGATGAGGATTATGTGACCAGATGTTTCAGTGCATACGGTTTGCCTGACCTGGAAATGGATACCGCGCCGCTTCTTGACGCTGATTACGATATATTTGTCGTTCAGGACCTGGGCATGCTCCCCATAGACCAGCTGCGAGATATCTTTCCGCAGATAAAAAGAAAGGCAAAAACCGTCAACATTATACACGATGGTGAGCCCTCGAAAAAACCCGGGTTTTTTAAATTTGACTGGGACCAGGTGGTCTGTTTTGACCAGAGATATTTCGATTTTCTAAAAAAAGTATATCCGGCAAGCTTGCTGAGCAGTATTCCGTATCCGGCGCATCCACTTGAGCCGGGTGACAAAATGCAGGCGAGGAAAGAACTGGGCCTTCCGGAAGAAAAGAAAATAGTCCTTATGTTCGGCCCTGCGTCCGAATACGCGATGAATACCCTGATGGTGCTGGACCGACTGGCGCTGACAAATGAGGAATATGACATCTGCCTGGTTGTCTTGACCGGGATGGAGAGGGTAATAAGCAAATTCAAGGACATAAAGGACAGACTGAAATTCGACCTTAGGGTGATCGAAGAATCCCCGGAGGAAGGTCTTTTATACAAATATCTTCAAGCGTCCGATGCTATGATCTACAACAAACACAGCTCTCCTGTTGTCGTGGTGGGTAGCAGTATTTTTCAATGCCTGGGGTCGAAATGCCCTATCCTTGCACGGAATTCCAATTATGTAGATCCTTTCGGGTGGGAAGTCCTGAGGTATGAGCATTATTTTGAGCTTGAGAATAATCTTGTAGATGTGTTCGAAGGGGGGAAGATGTTCCGCCGTCAGCAGAAAGCCGTTGAAGATTATCTGGAAGATAATGCTGCCGATTCCACGGCCGGGGAATTTGTAAAATTATTTAAAGATCTTTTGGAAAAAAAATAGATCATTTATTGTGAAAAAAGGAGGAGAGATGAAAAAATTATTTATGTTTGTGTTGCTGGTACTTTTTGCGGGGACGATGGTCAGCGCGAATTCCTTTGCCCAGGAAGGAGAGACGATCCTGGCCTATGGGGAGGTCGTCAGTGTTTCAGGGAATAGTATAACAATAAACGAAGTTTTGTATGATGAAGATACGGATGAAGAAACGTTCAGGGAGACGACGTATACGCTGTCCGCGGATGCGACGATCAACAATGTCGGGTCTCTCGAAGAGATTGACACGGGCAAAGAGGTGGACATAGAGTACAGGGAGACAGACGGGGGAAAACAGGCCACGAATATTTATGTATATACGGAAGATCTGGAGTAAATATATTGGTGACCTGGAATTCCTCAGTGGATTCTGCGCATTTTGAGTGTGGTCGGATCTGTTTTTCTGCGCGTATAAGGAGAAAAACAAAAACATATCGATCATAATTGATATCTGGGACTATATCTTTTATGATCCTGCCCCCATACCGAGCGGCAACGGAACGGTGCCGCTCGGGGATTGTTCCCGGGGTAAAAAGCAGAGCAAAGAAGGAAGTGATATATGTTTAAGGAATTATCAGACGGATCTTTTTACATACAAATACTTTTAGCGATCATATGCGGTTCCATAATAGGACTGGAAAGACAGGTAAAAGGCAAGCCCGTCGGTATCAGGACGAGCATACTGATATGTTTATCGACGATGTACTTTATTACACTTGCCCGCAGCATTGACGAGGGAGTCAGCGCGTCCAGGGTGCTGGGGCAGATAGTGACCGGGGTAGGCTTTCTCGGGGCGGGAGTGATAATGAACCGCAACGACCTTGTTGTGGGCGTTACGTCCGCCTCGGTAGTCTGGCTCTTGGCCGGAATGGGGGCCTCCATAGGCCTGGGGCACTATGGGATGGCTATAGTCGTGTGTTTAGTAGCGCTGCTTGTTCTTACGTGGGTGCAATGGTTGGAGAAGATCAGCAAGATACTGCAGAAGGGTATTTACAAACACAAAAAAAATGAGTCAGACCCCGCGGGGGGCAAAGTAGAGCATCTTCGAAATGTAAAAAGATAATACGTCGGACTTGCCTGGAGAACTGTGAATTTATGAGTTGGTGAAAAGGTATGGGACAGATCAAGAACCGCAACAAAAACCTAGTTGTTATAGACACCCTGCCATAAGCCGTCAAAGAATTTTTTTACGTTAACACCAATAAGCCTGTTGTTATACCCGCCTTCCTGTATTACAAGTTTAGGAGCCCTTACAGAAGCGATCATTTTTCCGTTCTGTTCAAAATCCCTGCTTACTAGATCCCATGAGCCGGTAGGATCACCCTTGGCTGTGTCGAGTCCCAGGGCTATGACCAAAAATACCGGTTTATGTTCTTCTATGATCTTCAAAGCTTTTGAGAGGGTGTGTTGATATTTTTCGGCGGTTATTGTTTCAGGCAAGGGGAAATTATAGTTATAACCATACCCGGAGCCTTCACCTTTTTCATCCTCGAAACCCGAAAAATACGGGTATGCAAACCTCGGATGTCCGTGTATAGAAACCGTCAAGACATCAGCCCTGTCATAAAATATGTTTTGTTGCCCGTTGCCATGGTGATAATCCACATCGAGTATCGCGACTTTGCCAAACGCAGATAGATATTGGGCGGAGATGGCCGCTGAATTAAAGTAACAGAATCCGCCAAAAGATTTTTTTTCAGCATGATGCCCCGGAGGGCGTATCAGCGCGTAGGCAATGCGGTTAACCCCTTCGGTTAGTTTATGGGCGGCGGTGAGAGCGCAATTGACAGCATGTTTCGCGGCGGTGAAAGCGTTTCTGCTTAAAGGCGTAAAGGTATCGATGCAGTAGTACCCGGCCCGCAGTGGCAGGTCTTTTGGTGGTTTTGTAGCGTTTCGTATCGGGAAAACATACGGGTAAATGAGCTCCCGCGGGGTAAGCACCTCGCAGATCTTTTTGAAATAAGTGATGTATTCCGGATCATGGACGGTTTCCAGATACTTGTCAGGGTAAATTTTAGGCTCATCCCTGGAAAATAAGATATTTTTTTCTAGATGCTTATATATGGAACTTATTCTCACTGGCGATTCAATGTAACCTTTCTCGCTTACACTATGGATGGCATGCTTGTCGTTAACGACAAGGTATATTTTTTTGTCAGCAGGCATTGATTTTTCGACCGGAACCGGAGGTTTGGCCAAAATATATTTTGGCGGCCGTATTTGCACAGGGTCTTCGACGAAAGAGTCAACCACCATGTCAATATACCGCTGGGGACAAACATCCCCGTATTTACGTTCGAGTATCGCCCGGACGATAGCTTTTGCTTTATCGCGCTTTAGTGACGAACCTTGTCCAAGGTCGTCGAAGACCAGAAGGGGGGGGTTGTCGGTATCTTTGTTAAAAGGGGTTTCATATTTTGTGTTTATTATCGGTCTGGCGCCGAAATACTCATAAAATCTAAGACGCGCCTTATTCTGTTTTAAGGTGTCAGGGTCTTTGCACAGTAACGGGTCATCGGGTAAGCATTCGAAAAAAAGTCCTGTGCTGTTGAGGAGAATAGCCTCCTTGCGCACACGTTCATACAGAGCGCTGCCTATGCCCCGGCCGGTCTGATATTTCGCGGCGGATATAAAATCGAGATAACAAAAGTTAAGATCGGGGACATGAAAAAGAAACGCGAACCCATTAACCCTATTGTTATTATCATCTGCCGCGAACAGGATAGAGCGAAACTTGTATTTGACCGGGTTTTTTAACTGCTCGGAAAGTTCCTGTATTTCTTCTTCACTCAAAAGGGAGAATTGAGAACGCACTATAGTTTGTACCTGAGATATAACATTTTTGTCCTGAGGCAAAGTGTCGTCATAAATGAGCCTTATTCTAAACATGCATTCTCCTTTTTTCGAAGGGACAAGGTCGCTAATAGGTTACAGTATAGCATAATATTTATGGGAAGGCATGGCCGAATAGAACCCGGTAACTCTGTTTTTAAAATGTCGTCGGAGAGAGGCATGATGATACACAATAGAAGCAAAGCAGGCGGTCTTCTTTAACGTTGCTCTGGACTAATCTGTTTGTCTGATAAAATAAATGAAAGATTCAAAAAGGTTGGTACATTTTAAGCAAAAGATTCATAAAAAATTCCATGTAATCCCTTGTAAATAAAGAATTTCCGGAGAAAACAGCATATTTCTGAAGAAAGAAGAGGTTTTGAGAAAAATATCTTTTTGTAAGTTGTTATGAATACAATAGTTAATGCAAGGCGCCCCATCGGTTTTCCCCTGATACCATTATTTTATTGACAGCTTGATTTATTATGCTAAACTTCCATTAAAAAAGGGGTGAGAACCACAAATGATAAAAAACACATTACGGTTAACCGTATGTGACTGTTTCTAACATGGTGTTGGAAATAGCAATTTTTTATTATGAACAAAGTGAGGAAAATGAAAACTGAAATCACGACCGAAGACAATCTATGCAGGAACAGAACATGTGGCTATGCGGACAGTACCGAGGAAGAACTCCCTAAAACCCCGGAAAAGAACCATCAACGAAAACTCCCGCTGCATTCCATAAACAATATCGATTCGCTTTCCAAATTAATTACGTTATCTCCGGAAGAAAAAACATCGCTTAAAAAAGTAGCGAATATTTTCAAGATCAGCATTACGCCGTATTATTTTTCGCTTATCGCGAATGTGAATGACAAAAATGACCCCATAAGGATGCAGTCTGTACCGGACTCCAGAGAGATAGATTTTACGGATGAAGAATGCATGGACCCTCTCGGGGAAGAAAAGACCTCGGTTTGTTCCTGTCTGGTGCACCGTTACCCAAACCGGGCTTTGCTGATAGTAACATCCAGGTGTTTCATGTATTGCCGCCACTGCACAAGGAAACGGTTGTGGAAGCGCGGTCTGTTTAAGACCCCGGCGGCCGAGATAGACAAGGCCATTGAGTATATAAGGAAGACTGATGCCATACGCGAAGTTATAGTTTCAGGCGGCGACCCTTTTACCTTAAGCACTTCCGAATTATCCGGCATATTAAAAAAACTGGCAGGCATACGAAATGTTAAGGTTATCCGTATAGGCACCCGGACACCGGTTGTGTTCCCCGGGAGGATCGACGACGGGCTCTGCGCCATGCTCGAACAGTTTGATAATTTATGGATAAACGTTCAGTTCAACCATCCGAGGGAGATCACGGCTGAATCAATGGAAGCTTGCCGCAGGCTCCAGAGGTGTGGCATACCAATGAGCAACCAATCGGTACTTTTGAAAGGCGTGAATGACGATCCGGCGGTGATGAGAGAGCTGTGCGAGAAACTTATGGAAATAAGAGTGCGTCCGTATTACCTGTTCCAATGCGATCCAGTAACAGGTTCCGGGCATTTCAGGACATCGGTGTTCAAAGGCATAGAGATAATCGAGAACATGAGGGGGCATACAAGCGGCATGGCCGTACCCACTTTTGTGGTGGACGGGACGGAAGGCAAAGGAAAAATACCTCTATCTCCGGATTATATGGTATCAGCGTCTGATGAGAGCGTTACTTTGCGCAACTATAAGTTTGAAGTTTTTGAATACCAGAATCCCAAATAAAAGACGGCAGGCATGAATACGGCAAAAGACGTGAAAAAAATAGGCATTATCTATAACCTGAGAAAAAGTCTCGCAGAAGATGACGGAGAAGAGGAATACGATTCTATAGAAACGATAGATTTTCTCGCCCTTGAGATCAAAAAATTCGGGTTTGATGTCGTATATCTTGAACAGGACGAAGCGTTCCATGAAAAGGTAGTGAAAGAAAATCCCGATTTCGCCATAAATCTGGCAGAGGGAATAGGCCCAACAAGGGGACGCGAATCGCAGGTGCCATGTTTTCTGGAAAGCTTGGGTATACCATATTCGGGATCGGATCCCGTCGCTCTCGGGATCACTCTTGATAAATATCTTACAAACAGGTTTTTAAATAGTGCCGGGGTGCCGGTACCAGATCTTTACTCCATCGCTTCCGAAGAGGACCTCGCGGGTCTGGAGGATATTTTCGCGGAAAAAAAACGTTTTATATTGAAACCCAGGTGGGAAGGGTCTTCAAAGGGCATATTTGAGGATTCTGTGGTCTCATCATTTGAGCAGTTATGCGGGAAAGCGATGGTTATTGCCGGGAGATATTCGCAACCCGTTGTTCTGGAGGAATTTATCCCGGGTGTGGAAATAACCGCCGGCGTGGCGGGGAACAGTAAGAGGGCGCGCGCGATAGGTATGATGAAGATAACTCCGGCGGGGAAGGAAGATAAGGATTTTGTGTATTCTCTGGAAAAGAAGCGCACATGGAGGGAAGCGATAAAATACCATCCGGAGTGCTCCATAGATGATGACCTTAAGGACGCGATAAGGGATATTTCCGTAAAAGCTTTTAACGCCCTGGAACTCAGGGATGTAGCAAGGATAGATTTTCGTACAGGTGAAGACAATATCCCCAGGGTAATAGATATAAATCCCCTACCCGGATTATCGCCGGTATATAGCGATCTGCCGATATTATCAGAACTTAACGGTGGATCGTATCCCGTACTTATCAGGCAAATCCTGACCGCGGCGTTTTCCCGGAATAATTTCAACACAGATAAGCTTATCTGAGGTGTATTTAGCATATGGCCAATAGGAAAAAGAAGCAGGTTGTTATCACGGCTCAGATGGAACCCGACGCGAAGGCGGATGTTGAGGCTGTCCGGCACTGCGCGAGCTCCGTAAAAAAAGCTTTAACCAGTATCGGGTGGAGCGCCAGTATGCTCTGGGTCACTCCGGAACATAAAAAAGAGAATTTCAGGCAGATAATTGAGGACCTTTTTATACTGGCCCCCGATTGCGTTTTTAATTTATTCGAAGGTTTCGGTGATGACCCGTTTTCGGAATACAAGTTAGCGAAACTTATGGAAGAGAGCAAAATAGTTTTTACGGGCAACTCATCAGAGGCGCTTTTTACCTGTCTCAATAAGAAGCTGACAAATGACACTTTGAGAGAGAATGGGATGATCGTGCCGAAGGGCGCGCTGGTAAAGAGCGTAGCTGATATTAAAGATATAGATATACCGCTGCCGGTGTTCATTAAACCCTGTTTCAGGGATGGCAGCCAGGGCATAGATACCGATTCGGTCGTAAATGAAAGTTCAGACCTGGAAAGGGTAATAGGGGAAAAATTAAAAACCTACGGGAAAGGGCTTCTCCTGGAAGAATTTATTCCGGGCGACGAATATAACATCAGCTGTCTGTCCGGGAAAAAAGCGGAAGTACTGGGAGTATCGATAATGGAATATCACAGGTATCCCGGGTCAAGGCCGTTCATGGACTATGAAGCCAAGTGGGACACAAGGTCAGACAGGTATAAAAAGCTTGTTCCGCGTGTAATACCGTTGACCAGCCTTGATACTAAATTGAAAAAAGTGATCAATAGATTGTGCGGGGATATTTCCCGTATATTCGGGTGCCGGGGGTATTTCAGGATAGATATCAGGGAAAAGGACGGGAAATGGTATATACTCGATGTAAACCCGAACCCGGATATAAGTGAGGATAGCGGGTTTATGAAACAGGCGTATTCGCGCGGGTATGAATATCACGATGTTATTAAGATCATGATAAAAAACGCGTTGCAAAATATGGAGGCGGCGGATGGCCCTAAAGTGTATCGACCGTAAGCTCCTTGTTTCAATGGCTGAAAATACCGGCGTGTTCAGAGAAGAGGAAATTGATATGCTTGATGGACTGATGCGCGAGTGTCAGGATTCTGACGACAGTGGTTACGTTCTATACAGAGAGATAATAGAGGACAAGATAGCCGGATTTGCTATTACTGGGAAGACACCGTGTACGCAACGGGCATGGGACCTGTACTGGTTTGTAGTGGGGAAAGAGTACCACGGTAAAGGGGTAGCCATGAGGATGATGAGGTCCGTTGAGTCACAGATAATGAGCGTGGATAAAGAGCCGGTTATAAGGGTTGAAACATCTTCACGGGATGATTATTCAAGAGCGAGAGCTTTTTATGAAAAATGTGGGTTTACCAGGACAGGAATTATACCCAATTTTTACGCGGAAGAAGACGATCTTATCATTTACCATAAGAGTCTCAAATAACCCATAACGCGGACGATTTTACCTGTCCCGCGCTCAGCACCAGTGGTATGACTTGCAAGCCAGAAGCCGCGAGCTAGAATCGCTATCCGGCCGGAAAAAGATCAGTCAGGATAGAAGCTCGTTTAATGTATAACAAAAGGTGCTTGGAGGGATAACAATTTTCTTTCAAAAAACGATAGTGACTAACGGAGGGTAATGAAGAAAATATTAGTTGTTGTTATAGCTGTAGCGGTACTACTTGCCAGTGTTCTTGTGGCAGGTACTATAATTTCCCGAAAGATACAGTCGGACACGTTAAGTGACGCACTCACTCTTCTTAAGGAAGGCAATGCCAGTTTTGTGGAGCAGAAGCAGGCGCATCCGAGTAGAGGCGAAGAGCGGCGCAAAGAAACCGCGCGATATGGGCAAAAACCTTTCGCGATAGTCCTTACATGCTCTGATTCGCGTGTTCCGGTCGAGATACTTTTTGATGCCGGTGTAGGCGATATTTTTGTCGTTGAAAATGCCGGTAATATAGCTCAGGATGATATCGTAGCCGGCTCAATTGAATATGCCGTGAAACATCTTGATGTTCCCTTGCTGGTCGTTCTGGGGCACACAGAGTGCGGGGCTGTCCAAGCCGCGCTATCGGAGATCCCTGCTGCCGGGAATATTCGTGTTATTCAGAAGATAATAGAACCCGCCGCGACGGAAGCTAAAAAAAGTGACCCTTCCTTGCGAGGGGCAGAGCTTTTAAATGCCGTGATCAAAAACAATGTTCTTCAGTCAAAAAGAGACCTGCTCGCCCGCAGTGAGATCATCAAAAAGATGTCTGATAAGGGAAGCCTGAAAATAGTAACTGCCGTGTACAATATCAAAACCGGTGCTATAGAGTGGGACGAATAACATTATTTTGTAGTCGACCCCCAAGCTAAACTCTCGCCCAACTGCTTATATATAAATAAGTTGTATGCCAAGTATAAATAAAATATCCCCAAGGCTAAAGCTTGACCCCTCAAAAAATTTAGGGTAAGATAGTTATGAACATATGTTCATAACTATTGGAGAGTATAATGAGACCCAAAAAGACTAGACGAGTGAAATGCGAACCAGGGGAGAGATGCTTTAAGCCTCGATGTAAACCGTTGAGTAAGCTTGAAGGCGTACTTTTGACTCTTGATGAGTTTGAAGCAGTGAGGCTCACGGATGTAGAAAGATTAAAACAAGAGGAGGCGGCAGGGAAAATGAAAGTTTCCCGCCCAACATTTTCGAGGATAATAAATGCCGCGCATCAGAAAATAGGTGACGCTCTTGTTAATATAAAAGTCATAAGGATAGAAGGCGGTTGTTGTGAAGTTGAGGAGTGAGCATTCGTGAAAAAACAGGTAAAGACATTTTTAATAGTAGTTGGTTTTATTGTGTGCTATTTCCTGCCGTTAGAGCGAATAAATTTAACAGGTCCCCTGTTCGAATCTTTAGCGTTAGTCAAATGGTACGCAAGAGAGCATGTTCTTTTATGTCTTCTCCCAGCATTTTTTATAGCGGGGGCGATCTCTGTTTTTATCAGCCAGGCGTCTGTCATCAAATACTTTGGAGCTAAGGCTAATAAGTTTTTAGCATATAGTGTTGCTTCTATTTCCGGGACGATCCTTGCGGTATGCTCCTGTACGGTGCTGCCCCTTTTTTCGGGAATATACAAAAGGGGGGCGGGGCTAGGTCCTGCTACAGCTTTCCTCTATTCAGGGCCGGCAATAAATGTGTTAGCAATAATCATGACAGCTCGCATTCTTGGGTGGGAGCTTGGAGCGGCAAGAGCATTTGGCGCGATTACTTTCAGCATTGTTATAGGGCTTTTGATGCATTTGATCTTCATCAAAGAAGAACGGAATAAGAAAACAACTGATGATCTATTCATTGAGGAAGTCAAAGAAAGCAGGTCTTTACTCCAAAACGGTTTATATTTTGCTTCAATGGTAGCTTTTCTTGTATTTGCAAACTGGGCTAAACCCCAGATCGGGGAAACAAACCTA
>CAZUYM010000003.1:0-27446 GCA_964624805.1 uncultured Planctomycetia bacterium | reverse complement strand
CACCGCGGAAAAAAGAAGGTATATAAAAAGAGCTGTCGAAATATCCATTTCTATCATATTATCTACCCGCCGTTTCCAGAATGACCTCGACCGTATATTCCTTGTCACCCCGGGAAAGATCTCTCTCTGACTCGAAGATCCACCCTTTCACAAATTTCGTCGACAAAATATCCAGTTCCGGATATCCTGTGGTGGTAACGGGCTCCGCCCCTTTGACATTACCGTTAGAGTCTACAAGGAGCCTGAACCTGGCTCTGAAAATGTCCTTGCCGCCGTAAAGTTCGCTGTCTACCCGCGGGGGTGCCGGCTTATACACAACAGCCCTTTCCTCCGCGCTGCGCGTCCCTGACCATTCTGCCGGCATGAATGCTTCGCTCCTGAGACTCAAGGCGAAAACGGGAATGGCTTTTGAGCTGGAAAAAAAATCCAGCACATCATCGTCCATCCTTTCCTCCAGATAGACGGGAAATTCCTGAACATACACTTTTCTTTTGGGTGCCACCGCTTTAAGATCTCCGCCTTGTTCCCCCGCTCCGGAGTAACTGTAGGTCGTCGTTACCACCGGCGTGACGTTCTCAAGCATGATATCAAAAGCGGTCTTTTGCAGTATAGGGCCCAAAAAATCTACCTTCGTGTAGGGCCGCTTCCGTCCTCGCCATTCGGGCGCGACGATCTTAACGACAGACATCCCCACGATGTGGATTCCCAGAGACAGAAGAACGGCTATTACCAGACTTCTCGTTATCATCTTCCCCGGATCAAAAGTATATGTTCGTCCCATATCTGGTCTCTACTGCGTAGTCGCTATGTTGATCTGCCTGACATCCACCTGCCTGCACATATCCCATATTTCGATCACTTTCCCCATCTCGGAACGCTTGTCCGCCCTGATAAGCAGCGGCTGGTCATCCCTCGCGGCAAGAGTAATGCGGGAGATCAGCTCGTCCCCATCTACCGGTCTCTCGTTTATAAAGACCTTATTGTCCTCGGTGACCGTCACTATCAAAAGTTCCTTGTGCAGGACCTCGCTGGTAACCGCCCTGGGAAGATTGACCCGTATCCCCGGCTGAAAAATAAAGCTGGAAGTAAGCATGAAGAATATCAGCAGCAGGAAGACTACATCTATCAGCGGCGCTATATCAAGACGTCCTTTTTCCAGAAAAACTTTTCTTTTAAACTTCATTCTCTTCCCTCTTTATTCCCAGGATGTTGACCAGATCAGTCGCGCTTTTTTCCATTTCAAGAACAAAACCGTCCACCTTGCTAACCAGAAAGTTATACGCTACATACGTAGGAATAGCGACCGCCAGCCCGGCAACCGTGGTTATGAGCGACTCCCATATCCCTCCGGCAAGATCGCCGGGATTAACGGGCATAAAAGCCACCGCCTTCTGTTCTATAACCTGAAAGGACCTCACCATACCCGTAACGGTACCCAGAAGTCCCAGAAGCGGTGAAATATGCGCTATTGTGGCAAGCACTCCCAGGTTCTTCTCGAGCCTGGGGACTTCGTGCAGTCCGGCATCCTCTATGGCTTCTTTGATCTCTGCCCTGGGACGGTCGTGTTTAAGTATTCCCGCCTTTAGTATCTGCGCGATCGGCCCGGGCATCGCGTTACACTTATCGATCGCGTCCATTATTTTGTTCCGCCTCAAAGTCTCTGAGATGTCTTCCATAAAGTCTTCAGTGTTTATCTTCGACTGCCTGAGCTGCCAAAGCTTCTCAACGACCACAGCAAAGGCAATGACCGAACACAGTATTATCAGAAACATCAGCGGCCCGCCTTTTAATATCAATCCCCACATGTTTTCCTCCTTCTTCCCTTACAATGTTCTTACGGTCTGTACCGTTTAAGTAATTCGATCTTCTCTTTAGCGAACTCGGCTTCCGTACCCTCTCCTTCAGCCAGTTTCGCGTACAATTTTAAAGCTCTTTCATTCTGGCCGTTCTTCTCCAGAAGTTCGGCACACTTAAAGTACGCCCTCGTGACCCAGAATTTCCCTTTGGGATATTTGTATTCTACCCGCAGGTATTCTTCCACGGCTTCGTTATCCATACCCTTCTTCTCATAGCATTCCGCGATGTCGAACTGCATCTGCGCGTTCGCGTCGGTATTCTCGCCAGTGATCGCTATCCTGAAGTATTCTATGGCCAGATCATACTTCTCCTTCAGTTTCAAGATAGTACCTATCCTGTTATTTCCCACATCGGCTATCCTGTTATCGGGATATTTTCTCACAAGAGTCTTGTACTGGGCGATCGCCTTGTCGTACTCACCCTTCTTCTTGTAGATGTCTCCCAAGGCGAGGACGGCCTGCGGGGTCCATTTGCTGTTGGGGGCCCCCGAGACTATTCTTTCGAAATGCTCCATGCTCTTGTTCACTTCCCCGCTGTCATACAGCGTCCATCCGAGCCAGTATGCCGCGTCATCGGCTACCGGAGAATCCGGGAACTCTTTCACTATCTCCGTAAAATAAATATCCGCGTTAGCGAAGTCACCTTTCCCGTAATAGTATTCCCCGAACCACAGTTTTATCCCGGGAGTAAAGCGATCAGCATCACCGCCGGAGTTCATTATCTGATTGAAGATATCCAGCGTCTTTTGCTCCATGCCCATTTTGTAAAATGCCCACCCCAGATGGTATCGTGTCCTGGCAAGCAGCCCTGCATCCTTCGAAGAGCGTATTATACGTTCATATATTTTCACGCTGGCGGCATAATCCCCCTGGTTATAAAGAGAGTTCGCCTTCTGCAGCGAAGCTTCATTACTTAAGTCACTGCCGGGAAACCCGTTTATGACTACGTCGAACTGTCCCGCGGAAGAGACGTGATCTCCTTTCTCGGCGTAAAGAAGACCCAGCTGGTAATGCGCCTTATCCCTCAGGACTGACCGCGGAAAATTAACGACCAGGGATCTGAAAGCAAGTATCGCCGCGTCTTCTCTTCCCATCTTCTTCAGGAGAGAGCCGACCTCATACTGAGCATAATCGGCCTGCAGGCTGTTAGAAAAATCCCTTAGAACCCTGTCATAAATATCTATTGCCCGTTCGTTCTCGTCCCGGCCCTGGAAGATATCCGCGATGCTTATCAGCGCGCTTACCACGATCTCCTCGTTATCCGAAAGCTCCACCGTGATATCGAACTGTTTAAGAGCCTTGTCTTCTTCTCCCTGCCCGAGGTATACCCAGCCCAGGTTATAATGCATCTCTCCTGAAAATTCTCCGTTGGGATATTTCTTCAGCGCGTCCTTATACACTTTCTCGGCGCCATCCATATCTCCGGTCTCATAAAGCGCTGCTCCAAGCCGGTAATACGCGTCATCCGTCCATTCATTCTCTTCTATATCACTTATCACTTTGCGGTAAGCCTTTGTGGACGCCTCTTTGTCTCCTCTGTCCCTCCCTATCCTCGCGAGCCCCATGAGCGCGGCGCTTGCCGTCGATGGAGATAACTCGGATTCTCCGGAGCTTCTGAACCATTTTTCACTTTCATCCAGATCTCCCGCCTGAAGATAGAGCCTGCCCAGCTTGTACTCGGCCAGGGGTTTCCATGGTTTTCCTTCCGCGCCCTTGAGCGAGTCAATAAGCGCCGGGATCGCCAGTCGTGACTCCCCGAGCCTGTAGTAACAGTTGCCCAGCATGTAATACGCGTCGAATATCCTTTCGCTTACCGGATATTTTTTTATGAACAATGCAAGTTCACCCGCGGCATCAGCGTAGCTGCCTGTTTTGTACAACAGCTCCGATATTTTATACCGGGCCTTTACCGCCAGCTCACTTTGGGGGTAAAGCGCGATAACTTCCCGAAAAGCGTCGATAGCCATGGCGCTCTCCCCAAGCTCTTCATAACACCAGGCCTGGGAATAATGCGAATACTGGACATATTCACTGGTGGGATACGACCCCACTACCATCTGATAGTAAGCAAGGGCCTGCTCGTAGTTCTTTTCCTTGAAATACACTTCGGCTATCCAGTAAGCGGCGGCAGCAGCCAGGTCCGAATCCCTGTAGCGTTCAAGAAGTATGTTAAATTCCGTCAGGGCTTTCGCGGGAGAAGACCTCTCGTAGTATACCCGTCCCAGGAGAAGATGCACTTCCCCCATGACAGACCTCGGGACATCCATCCCTGTCAACGATGTAAGTTTGCTTTCCGCCAGATCATAGAAACCGTCACGCACAGCTTTCCGGGCAAAGTCCAGTTCTGTCTGATACGATCTCTCCGCGGCATAAAGAACGGTTCCAGAAGACACCACCATAAAGGCCAGAAGGAGGAATATTACATTTTTCTTCATCATTGGATGCGTTTCCTATTCATTGTAGTAAAGGGTCATTTATGTTTATGAGCTGAGATGCTTATGAGGCAATTACATCCTTTATGGGCTAAGTTATATATATGCTAGCAGAATACGGCGACGGTATCAAGTAAATCTTCCAGTTATCGAAAGATTCCCCGGTGCCTCCAGGTTTATATATCCGCAAAAGATGATGGATCTCGCTTCAATCAGATTTTGTGGCTATATAAACAAAAAGGGCATCCTTAAAGGATGCCCTTTTACAAAAACCCCCCCCCCGTGTACCCCCGGTGGGATTGGGATTTTTGGTGGAGGTTCCGGAACTATAATCCGGATCTATCCCTTCTCGAGGATATCTTTGAGGTATGCTCCCGTATATGACTTCTTTTCGGAAGCCACTTCTTCAGGAGTGCCGCTTGCCACCATAAGCCCGCCAGAGTCTCCTCCCTCGGGGCCAAGGTCTATGATATAGTCGGCTGACTTGATAACATCGAGGTTATGTTCTATCACGAGGACCGTGTTCCCGGAAGACACCAGCGTGTGGAGGACGTCCAGAAGCTTGTGTATGTCCGCGAAATGCAGGCCGGTAGTCGGTTCATCAAGTATATACAGTGTGTTGCCGGTAGCCGTCTTAGAAAGCTCGGTCGACAGTTTGACCCTCTGAGCTTCTCCCCCTGAAAGGGTCGTGGCCGGCTGCCCCAGCCGGACGTAACCGAGTCCGACATCAAAAAGTGTCCTGAGCTTGTTCTTTATCGGCGGGATGTTCTCGAACACCTTGAGCGCCTCTTCGATACTGAGATCAAGTACTTCCGAGATGTTATAGCCCTTGTATCTTATCTCCAGTGTCTGATCGTTGAATCTCTTCCCGCTGCAGACCTGGCACTCGACGTAAACATCCGGAAGAAAATGCATCTCTATCCTTTTCACGCCGTCGCCCTGACATGATTCGCACCGTCCCCCTTTGACGTTAAAACTGAACCGTCCCGGCTTATAACCTCTCATCCTGGATTCCGGCAAAGAGCTGAAAAGAGTCCGCACCGGATCGAACGCCCCTGTATAGGTCGCAGGATTTGACCTGGGTGTCCTGCCTATTGGCGACTGGTCTATAACTATGACCTTGTCTATCTTGTTAACTCCGTTTATCCTATCATGTTCCCCCGGCTTCAGCTTGCTCCTGTAAAGTTTTCTGGCCAGTGACCGGTACAGGATCTCGTCCACAAGCGTGCTCTTCCCTGAACCGGAAACTCCGGTCACGCAATTGAATAAGCCAAGAGGTATCTTGACATCTATATTTTTCAGATTATGCTCACGGGCCCCGATGATCTCAAGGTACCGGTCTTTCTCGGGACTCCTTCTTTCTGCGGGTATTTCTATTTTTAGATCCCCCCTTAAATATTTTCCGGTAAGAGATCTTTCACTGGCAAGTATGTCCTTAAGGGTCCCCTGCGCCACTATTCTGCCTCCGTGTTCTCCCGCGCCGGGTCCCAGATCGATAATATGATCCGCCAGGCGTATGGTGGCCTCGTCATGTTCGACTACGATAAGGGTATTGCCAATATCCCTCAGCGCTATAAGCGTATCCAGCAGCTTGTTATTGTCTTTCTGGTGAAGCCCTATACTCGGTTCATCAAGCACATACAACACCCCGACAAGACCTGCTCCTATCTGCGTTGCCAGGCGTATCCTCTGGTCTTCCCCTCCGGAAAGCGTATTGCTTCTCCTGTCGAGAGTAAGATATCCGAGGCCCACGTTGACCATGAACTCAAGTCTGGCGTTTACCTCTTTCAGGGCCTCTTCGGCAATACTGCGTTCGGTCTCTCCCAGTTCCAGTTCCAAAAAGAACCTTTTAGCTTCGCCTATAGACATCTTGCCCGTCTCCGAGATATTCCTGCCGCCGATAAAAACGTTAAGTGATTCCTCCCTCAGCCTTTGTCCACCGCAATCAGGGCACGGCTGCACCGACATGAACCCGCTTATCATCTCCTTGATAAAATCACTGTTCGACTGATGAAAACGTCTCTCAAGATTGGGAATAACTCCTTCGAACCCGGAATCCGGATCTCCGTAAAGGACCATCTTCCGCACTTTCGCTGAAAGCTTATCAAACGGCATCTCATAGTCAAACCCGTGATATCTGGCCAATCTTCTTATCTGTCTCCTGTAATGCAGAACTATGCCCTTACCGCCTCTCTTCCATGGAATGACCGCCTTTAAAAGCGATTCCGTCCGGTCGGGCACCAACAGCTCCATGTCGATCTCCATCTTATTGCCGAGCCCATTACACGCCGGACACGCCCCGTAGGGGCTGTTGAAAGAAAAATTACGCGGAGCAAGTTTCTCAAAACTTATGCCGCACTCTATGCAGGCGTTCTGCTCGCTGAGCAGCATGTCCGCTGAAATGCCCGCTTCCTTCTTTTTCTCTTTCGCGGCGCCGGGTTTTACCTCAGCCGGAGCGACTATTATGACTCCGGCTCCGATCTTCAGGGCTGTCTCCACGGAATCGGACAAGCGGCTCCTTATTCCTTTTTTTATCACTATCCTGTCTATCACGCCTTCTATGGTGTGTTTCACCTTCTTGTTAAGACGCGGTATGCTGTCGCCTATGTCTACTATCTCTCCGTCCAGACGTACCCTTATGAGGCCTTCTTTCCTCGCCCCTTTCATGATCTCGAGGTGCTCACCTTTTCTCCCCCTTATCAGAGGAGCCAGAACCAGTATCTTCGTGCCCTCCGGAAGATCCAGGATGCGGTCGACTATCTGCTGGGAACTCTGGCTGGATATAGCCTTATGGCAGCGGGGACAATGCTGATCGCCCACACGGGCAAAAAGCACCCTGAGATAATCGTATATTTCGGTCTGGGTGCCTACAGTAGAACGGGGATTTTTTCCTCCGGACCTCTGCTCTATGCTTATGGTCGGAGAAAGGCCGTCGATATGATCCATGTGAGGTTTCTGCAGCTGGTCGATGAACTGCCGCGCGTAGCTGGAAAGTGATTCCACATATCTTCTCTGACCCTCAGCGTAAATGGTGTCAAAGGCGAGAGATGACTTCCCTGAACCTGAAAGTCCCGTTATTACACACAATGTGTCCCTGGGTATCCTGACATCTATGTTCTTCAGGTTATGTTCCCGGGCACCTTGTACAAAAATACTTTTCTTTTTCATAGTGCCTAATTTTAGCACAAGCGTTTAGATATCACAAGAATGCTTATGCCCCCCATTGCTACACCTCTTACTTATGCCAAAAAATAATTTGATTAAATGCGAAACATAGTATATTATATAAGTATCGATTTTACTTTGACGAAACATCAACCTAGCGGAGCACAATATGAAGGTCGGACGACGCATACGCCAGCTTAGAAAAGACAAGGACATGACACTCGAAGAGCTTTCCGAAAAAAGCGGGGTCGCCCTCGCCACCCTAAGCCGCATGGAAAACAACAAGATGACCGGGACGCTTGATTCCCACTACAGGATATCCAAAGCGCTCAGCTGTTCTCTTTCTGAATTTTACCATGACGTTGAGGATGAATCGAAGGTGGTCGAACCCGTCGCCCGCACAAGGCGTCCGGAACATTTCACTCATTCCCCCAAAGCAAGATATGAACTCCTGGTTACGAAACCTCTCGAGAAAAAGATAATGCCTCTTATGATGACGCTGGCTCCCGGCGGTGAGATACAGGAAGAGAAAAACGATCCCGGGCTTGAAAAGTTCCTTTATGTAATATCCGGGTCTCTGGAAGCTTCTGTGGGCGGGGTCAAATATCAGATCAAAAAAGGAGACAGTCTGTATTTCGACGCATCCCTTACTCACTCTTTCAATAACAGTTCAAGATCCGAGACTGAAGCTGTCTGCGTGCTCTCTTCGCCGACCGCTTGATCTTTAGCCGCGAGATCCCCTTACACAGTATTTCTCATTTTACCTTTTCGGTACGCAAGAAGGAACGCGCTTACTATGATCGGGTCGAACTGCGTCCCTGAGTTGTCCTTGATTATCTCTATCGCGACCTCCGCCGGTTTTCTCTCACGGTATGGACGATCGCTTGTAATGGCGTCGAAAGTATCGGCTACCGATATTATCCGGGAAATAAAAGGTATGTCCTCGCCCCTAACGCGATCGGGATAACCTTCGCCGTCATAGCGTTCGTGATGGGACCTTACCTCCTTCGCTATATCTCCCAGCTCCCTTATCGGATAGAGAATAGCGGCACCCGTCACTGAATGCTCCTTAACCCTCTCGTATTCGTCATGGGTAAGCTGTGAGTCTTTATTCAGGATGCTGTCCGGCACGCCTATCTTACCGACATCGTGAAGCAGCGCGGATATATGAAGTGTTTCCTTAAAGTTCCTGTAAACCTGCGCTTCCGGCACTTCCTCCAGCTCTTCGCCGATCGAGATCGCGTACTGCGTGACCCTTTCAGTATGCCCGTGAGTGTACGGATCCCTGGCATCTATGGCCGCCGCGAGCGAGATCGCCGTATGAATAAATATGCTGTGCTCTTTTTCATAAAGCCTGTGCACTTCGAATATCTTATCCTGCAAGTCCTGTATAAGCTGCGCGTTGGACAAAGCCATCGCGACGTCATTGGCAAGCGTAGTGAAAAACCCTATCTCCTGTCTTGAGAACTTTATGTTAGAGATCTTTTTTCCAAGGACAAACACCCCTATCAGGTCTTTTTTGTAATATATCGGGACACATATGTTCGCCTTCAAAAGCTCCATCTGCTTGATCGTCAGCTCCACCAGATCCGCGAATGCCGGCTGCTGCTTTAGCTCTTCGTTCCGGTTAAAAAAATCAAGCAGCTCCTTATATTCCACGGCACCGGTCTCGGAGATCTTAAGATTATGCCTCTCATTGAACAACCGGATAAGAGGATTGTCGAAGGTAAGACGGATAAACCCCACCGGTATTTTTACCCCCTCCGCTCCCTTGCTGTCGAGAAGTTCAAATGAATTCCGGTCATTTTGATACAGCAGCATCGCGGTATGCGTTACCTTGACCTGCTCGTCGATTATCCGGACTATCATCCTTATCAGTCTCTCGGGTTTTTTGAACCGTATCATGGTCCTTGAAGCGTTCTCAAGGAAGAATTGATAATCCAGTTCCGGCTCCGGCCGTTTCGGGATGGTCGCCGGATCCAGCGGGATAAGCGAACCGTCACAACTCTTCATCTTCTCTACGATCCAATCCTGTAATTTAAGCCAGTTGCCTTCGTATGCCATGCTTTATACTCCTGCTTTTATTTTTTTACGGACAAATATCCCTGTTATCTTTCCATTTTTATCTGTTCGGCTACCGTAAGTACCGTTCTCTCGAGCTGTTCGAGCAGTAAAGGCTTTGTTATGTATTCTATCGCTCCGTGCCTCTTGGCCTCTTCGGCCTTTTCCTCATCTTCCACAGCCGTCACCATTATGACTTTCGAGGAAGAGTTGGTCTTTCTTATAGCTTTAAGGGTCTCTATCCCGTCCATCTCGGGCATCTTGACGTCCAGCAGCACTATCTCCGGATTACGCGCCTCGATTATGCCAAGCGCTTCCTTCCCGTCGTATGCCACGAAAACTTCAAAATCCCTTTCCTTGAAAAAATTCTTCACAAAATCACATATGTCCACTTCGTCGTCAACTACGAGCAACTTCATCATAATACCCTCCTGATCAGGCCCCCTTAGCGGCCTTGTTGACAAGCTCTTCCAGACTCTTTAGACTCGTGACAGGTTTTTCCACAAAAGCGTACGCCCCTTCTTCCATTAATCTTTCTTTCGTTTTTCCGGAATCACTATACGCTGTGATAAAGATGACCTTAATTTCCGGATCTATTTTTTTGATCTCCGCCATGACCTCGTCACCGTTCAACCCCACCATCTTGAGGTCCAGGAGGACCACGTTGTATTTCTCCTCGCGGAGCATACTGAGGGCTTTTTCCCCTTCTCTCGCCGTATCCACGTCATATCCGCGCGGAGCAAAATACTCTTCAAGCATATTCGTAAAGTCAGTTTCATCGTCCACTGACAGCATCCTCGGTCTTATTATCGCGTCCCTACTCAACTTTCATCCTTTCGCCGGAAGCAACGGGAAATACCAGACTGACCACGGTCCCCTCGCCCTGCTCGCTTTTCACGCTTATCTTTCCCCCGTTACGTTCGACTATCTGTTTCACGATAAACAGTCCCAGTCCCGTACCCCTGCCGGGTTCTTTGGTGGTGAAAAACGGATCGAATATCCGCCCGAGGTTTCCGGTAGATATTCCTTTTCCGGAATCCTCAATGTCTATGAAAACGTTTTTACCCGCGCTGGTCGCCCGCATCGTTATCTTCCCGCTGCCTTCCATAGCCTGCGCGGCATTACGCATTATGTTAAAAAATATTTCCTGCACCTGTTTGCGGTCGGCAGCGATACACGGCAGCTCCAACTCCACGTCCTGCTCCACCTCGATATCGTCAAGTTTCAGGTCGTACTCCACCAGAGAGATAACTTCTTCTATCTCCTTCCGGACATCAACATCGTCCGTTAACCTGTCCCTTGAAGGTTTCGCGAAAGAAGAAAGTTTCCTCGTTATCGCGGTCGCCCTGTCGGTCTCGTTTATAACCTTCTCCATTATGGTACGCGCTTTCTCGAGCAGCTCATCCGGCCCTTTATCGTCATATACCCCTTCTTTATAATTCAGAAGGAACATCTCACATTGCCCCCGCGCGACACCCAGCGGGTTGCATATCTCGTGATTTATCCCGGCGGAAAGAGTTCCTATTACCGCCATCTTCTCCCTCTGGGCTGCCTGCGCCTGGGCTTCGGAAAGCTTTTCAAAAAGCTGAGCGTTCACAATAGCTACAGAAAGTGTTCTCGCGAGCGGTTCCAGGATATCCAGTTCGTCTTCCGTAAACTCCTCGTCTGATTTTTTCTTCCCCAGAGACAGCATCCCCACTATCTCATTCCTGTGCGACAGGGGCAAAATCGCCGCCGAATCAAGTCCACGTATAATTTCTTTTTCCGCGCCTTTAATGCCATCTTGGCTCACTCCGTTCTTAAGACGAATATATTTCCCTTCACTCTTCAAAGCGTCGACTATCCTGTCTCCGCTCGCGATCTCTACCCCGGTAATATCCACGCCTTCCGACGCCGCGACCGAGAAGACCTCTTCATCCTCATCATAAAGAATAATAGCGGCATTCTCCAATTTCACAATATCGACCAGTTTAGATACAGTCAGATTGACCAGCATATCAAGGTCTAGCACGGTAAGCACTTCATTCGAAAAGGTACGCAAAAGATGCCTGTAATCATACCTTTTCTGAAAAAGAACCTTATCCGTGATCCCCTTAAGCGCGTTCTCCAGCGGCCGGAGTATCAAGACGACCACAAAAATGCTGGGAATCACCGATGCCCACTTGCTTACACCCGTGATATCCTTAAAGATCTCCTGGCTCAGGACTATAAAGGTTGCGAACACTCCGTATGAGACCAGGAAAAGACCGGTAAAAACAAGAGTCTTCTTTATGATCACTTCTATGTCCATCAGCCTGTGCCTGATGATGGCATATGCTACCAGTATCACATAAATGCCTATAGCGTAATTCCCGTACGGTATGATCCCGTACGGCGGTATATTGAAAACCAGATTGTAATTGAACCCGCCCCCGGTATAGCCCAGAAGCGTCGCCCAGAACAGAAAATATACCTGCCTCCTGAAGAAGGTGTGCGCGGCCGTCGTCCTGGCAGCCCTGTAAAGACAGAATATTCCGTAAATACTCGCCGAAAAAAAGTACGCCACGAAGATCGCGTACAGAGAGCTCGGTTTTGAAAAATATACACCGACCGTCTTAAGCTCAGTTCCCTGTATAAAGAACGGCGTAAAAAGAGAAACAAAAAACAGCGATGACAGCAAATAGCATATTCTGATAGCGATTTTCTTTTCCCGGTTTATCTTGAGAAAAGTATAATTGAAATGCATAAAAGTCGACGGGATAAAAACCGTCCCCATAAGGCATATCCTGTCCCAGAAAGTCGCCTGGGCCGGACCGCTCGCCAGCAGCATCGGTATCGAGAACAAAGCCCACCAGGATATCGAGAGAGAATACAGGGCAAATATCCTGTTCATAAAACGTCCGCTGTTCTTGATGTAGACAAAAAACGCCAGGAACAGGAGCGTCACTCCTGTAAAAGCGTAAGAAACTATGAAGTTAAGTTTAAAAAGTTCCATATATCCCTATTCAAAAGCTTTTATACTTTCCTGCGCGATAAGAGCCCTCTTTTTTAATATCCCTTTCAGGTAACCCTCACTAATGGTCCTGTCCTGAGTCTTAAAATCACCGATCTCTATTCCGTTACTCTCCGAAAAACGCAGCATCCTGTAGAAGTTGTCCATGTCTACGTCACCCTGTGTGGGACTCAGCACCCTGCCGCCGTCAACTGTCAGTGCGTAGGCCTCCGCCAGACAGCCGAAAACATTCTCATCCACACCGAACCCGTAATCATACCCCATCATAATGCCTTTTATTTTTAGAAGACCTCCCTCAAGAACCACCTTGTCGTCGCCCAGGTTCTCCCTGGAGATAGCTTCCGGCCTTGAATCGTCTATCACTACAAAATTCTCCGGGATCTCATCGGAACGGATTATCCTTCTGGCGTTGGACGTCACGCATATGGCAAAATGATATTTATCCAGGACCCGGGCCATGTCCGTATTCTCCGTCCTGAGTATTTCTTCCACCGTCGCGTCTTCGTCTATACGCTTGAGCGCCGAGCTGAGTCTTGACAATCTTTTTTCATTCACGTCTATGATCCCCAGAGTATTCACTTCCCTGATAAGGACCTTGCCGAGATTTGTTCCCATCTTGCCCGCGCCGATGATAGCGATATTAAGCTCCGACCTTCCCACTCCGGCGAGACGGGCGAGTTTGCGGGACATAAGGCATAACGATATCAGTGTTCCCGTATGTCCGTTAGTCACAGTGATCCCGTTCTTCTCTGTGACATCTTTCAGAACAAGGCCTCTTCTGGTAACAATAGGCCACCAAGCGCCCAGCCCCAGAAAAGAACCCTTATCCGTGATCTTGGTAACGAACTTGAGGGCCCTGTAATACTCCTTCAGGGTCTCTTTCCTTCCCCCCATAAGAGACTCCGGCAAATGAAGACTGGAGACTACGACTCCGTCATGACCCGCCTCTGTCCTTATTGGAGTGATCACGAACGGCGGGATCTTTCTTATCAGCTTAAGAGCTTTTGTCTTAGAAAGAAATCTCCTCAAAACTGAAAGGAACGGCAATGCGACAAAGATATCTTCCGATCTGCGCGGGTGGACTAAGAACACGAAACGCGGCGAGACCCCGTAGAACCTGCGGATAAGCGCTCCGGGCAAACGACGGACCGGTAAATAATATATTACCCAGTCACGCAGATACTGGAAAAATGACGGAAACGAGCTTTTTCCCCATTTAGTCCTGTATATCATAAAGTATCCTTTTTCATATTATCCGAACCTTATATCTGTTTCGCTTTTGTTTTTCACGTAAACTGCCAGGTTCCCCCGCTCCTGAACTTCGATCCAGTCGTCGATCGTTTCTTTTTTAAACCTCCACTTTGACCCTACCTTAAAAGCCGGTATTTTCCCCTCCTGGGCGTGTTTGTAGATAGTAACCGTTTTCATTTTCAGGTAGTCCGCCAATTCATCTACGGTCATTACAAAACCAGCCATATCAGCTCCTTGGTTCTTATTTAGAAATATAAAAAAACTCAGGCCCCGCTCCGCGAGGACCTGACACTATACGTTCAGTTCTTCCTGACCTTCCAGTACCTCGAGAAATCAAAACTGTCAATAACGCTCCTGATCATATCAACGTAATATATAAGCATATTGTGGAGATCCGCGAACTTCCCCTCGCGAACCTCTCCCTCTGGAACATTTCCCCCTACAATGGCAGAAAAGTGTGTAAAAAATTACTACTGTTTGTTATGAATTACCATTCTTTGCACTAAGGTGGGATAATTTCATGTTATTTGTTACCAATTATCCGTTGACCTCGAGTATAATGAGGGCTGGACAAAAGTCAAGGTTTTAGGGGGATTTTTTTGAGTATATACTCGCCCGTATATACTCATATGTATCTATTCCTTTTAAAATAAAGGGTTTGTGTCTCAGTGACCCTTTGCTCTAATATATGGTTCTGAAGTTGTTTTTTTGAGTATATACCATACTCGGGAGAGGTTTTTGCAAGGAACTACGTGTAATTAAAGGATGTTCAAGGTTAAAAGGATGTGAAGAGCAAGGTTAGTATATATGCCTGCCATCAGGTCATCGAGCATTATTCCCCAGCCTCCGGGTATGTTTTCAAGTGATCTCATTGGCGGTATCTTTACTATATCCAGCACCCTGTACAGAGCAAAACCGGCGATAACCGCGGGAAGGGTCATCGGGACCAGAAAAAATGCTACAAAAATGCACGCGAATTCGTCTATGACGATCATAGAAGGATCCTTCTCGCCCGAGGCCTCTTCTACCTTAAAGGAGGATATGACACCCGCGGCAAAAAGCACCAGAAAGACGATAGAGTATAATAAGAGGTGTCCCCGCAAAGCAAAACACAACAAGAGTCCCGCAAGGCTGCCGACAGTACCCGGCGCGAAGGGAGCGTTGCCCAGCCCCAGTACCGTAGCCGTCAGATAATACGCGTCAACCTTTTTAGGAATACTCACTCTTTACCTCTCTGGCCGTTGCTGAAAATATATTTTCTATTGCCCGCGAGATACGACGCTCCGCTTATGATGGTCAAGAGGACCGTTATCAGCATCAGGACAAAAATAAGCTGTCTGTACCAGTATTCAAAAGTCGGATCCCAAAACCCGAAGGTCTTTACCCCCGCTTCCTTTATTACTATAAAAACCAGTATGACAAAAATGGACAGCATCTGAGAAGCTGTTTTATGCTTGCCGCCTTTCCCCGCCGGAAGGACTTCGTGATTTTTTAAAGCCATTACCCGGATACCGGTTATGATAAGCTCCCTCATTATTATGATCACGACCATCCACGCCGGGACAAGCTTCATCTCCACAAACGCCAGAAACGCCGCCAGAGTCAGCACCTTGTCAGCTACTGGATCCATGATCCTTCCGAAGTCAGAGATTATGTTGTATTTTTTGGCGATAAACCCGTCAAGATAGTCTGAGAGCGCGGCAAGGACAAAAACAACAAGCGCAGCCGATTTGCATATGAGAGACCCCGAAAAAAGAAGTATCATAAAAACAAACGTAAGGAATATCCTCACAAGCGTTATCTTATTGGGCAGATTCATACGGCTTCCCCCATCAGGTCATATTCAAACGTCCCCGTTATTCTGACGTTGGCAAAATCCCCCGGAGCAAGTTTTGCGCCTTTAACATGAACTGTGCCGTCGACCTCGGGAGCGTCCATCCAGGTCCTGCCCAGATACAGCCCCTCTTCGGAGGAGTCCTTCTCGTCGATAAGGACCACCATCTCGGTGTCCAGAAACTTCAGATTGTTCTCGGCCGATATACCCTGCTGCAGTTTCATCACCGTGTCGAACCTTTTATTCTTCACGTCAGGCGGAACGTGACCGCTGAAACTATAGGCAGGCGTCCCTTCCTCCCTGGAGTATATAAAAGCTCCCATCCTTTCGAATTTTATCTCCCTCAAAAAATCGACGAGCTCGGCGAACTCCTTATCTGTCTCTCCGGGAAACCCCACAATAACGGAAGTACGCAGCGAAACATTATCTATCCTGTCCCTTATTTTTCTGATCAAAAGCTCTATATCCCGCTTTGACACTCTCCGGTTCATCTTTGAGAGTACCATGTCATTGGCATGCTGCACAGGCAGGTCAATATATTTGCATATATTCGGTGTTCCGGCAATAACGTCTATGAGCTCGTCAGTGAAATTCGCCGGGTGGGTGTAAAGCAGCCTCACCCATCCTTCCCTCATCATCGGACTAACCTCCCTGAGAAGCTCAGCCAGTTCGGACTTTCCGGACCGGTCGATACCGAACGATGTGGTATCCTGCCCTATAAGTATAAGTTCCTTCATGTTGCTCTTTTTTTTAAGCGCCTTTACCTCTTTAACAACAGAGCTTATCTCCCTGCTTCTTCTCGGGCCTTTCAGGGCGGGTATAACGCAGTATGAGCACCTGTTCGAGCAACCCTCCTGGATCTTAACGTAAGCATAGTGGCTTTCGGTAAGTATCTCCCTGTCGTAAAGATGGTCATACAGAAAATCCGGCGTGGCGGCGACCTCTTCGATCTTTTCTCCGGCAAGCAGCGAATCCGCCAGAAACGGCAACCTCTTAAAATCCGAGGTCCCGAACAAACCGTCTATCTCGCCTATTTCTTTGGCGAGCTCCTTCGGATATCTCTGTGAAAGACAGCCGCATACGACTATCTTTTTTATCTTTCCCGCCTTTTTCATCTCCGCCAGAGAAAGGATCATATCAACAGACTCCTGTTTGGCATCCTGTATGAAACCGCAGGTATTGACAATGGCTATATCAGCGCCTTCCGGAGAGTCCTTTATCAGGAATCCCTCCTTCTTTAATAGCCCCAGGAGGACTTCACTGTCCAGAAGATTCCGGGGACAACCAAGACTGAGCAAATACGCGCTTTTATTTTTCATGTGATTATTTGAGGCGGGCTACCCATACGTCTCCGACCTGAACGCCTTTGTCGGATACTTTTATGTTCTTTACCACTCCGGCGGCTACACTCCCGAGCTTGCGGGTGTTGACCGTAAAATCGAGCTTGTCAGCTTTTCCGGTCCAGATGGTGAGCGTTCCTTCCGCTCTCCAGGTCTTTGTTTCGCCTTTGTCCATCTCTCCGGAAAAAACCCGGGTTCCCCCTTCGGATATCTGCAGCCAGACTTTATCCTGCGCTTTCAGGGTAAGAACAACTGTTACTTTTTTATTACTGTCATCCGTCACCGCGGCCTCGGCTTTTATTTTTGGAACGCTCACTTTTTTCGCCGCCGCGGGCTTAACCGCGGTCACTTTCACGGGGACATCCGCCCCTCCGGCACCCGTGCCAAGTCTCGATTTTACGGTGCCGATAAGAATAAAAACCAGCACCAGAAAAACCACCGAAAGCACCGCCACCAGGATAGCCTGCATATTTTTCTGAGTCGCCGCGCCAAGAATATCGTCTTTCTCTTCTTTGTCGGTTTCTTCTATTTTAAGGGTAAACTCCCGGCCGGGTATGTCTGAAGAAATTTCTTCGTATTTTTTGAGAATATCCTCGGTGTTGGCACCGAGATAATCAGAGTATTTCTTTAGGAAACTTTTGAGATATGGTTTGCCGAGTCTGTCAAATACGCCTTTTTCAATATCCATTATGACGTTAATATGTATCTGGCTTCTGTGGGCGGCTTCTTCCGCCTCAAGGCCTTTTCCCCGCCTGGCTTCTTTAAAAATATTTCCGATTTCCCTGGATGTAGCCATATTATTGCTCTTCTATCATCTCAAGGTCATCAATAAGGATCTCTCTTGGCTTCGACCCGTTATATGCCCCTACGATGCCCTCGTCCTCCATAATGTCGACCATTCTGGCGGCGCGTGTGTAACCGACTCTCAGCTTCCGCTGTATCATGGAAACAGATGCCTGTTTTGTTTCTATCACTATCCTCACAGCCTCCCTGTAAAGATCATCCTTCTCCTGCTCTACCCCGGTCGTTTTCTTTTCCTGCTTTTCAACGGCTTCGGTGATATACTGCGGAGGAGCCTGCTGCTTTATAAAATTCACGACCGCCCTTAATTCGTCATCCTCGACAAGACTGCACTGCCCCCTAATGATCGAAGATTCGCCGGGCTCCATAAAAAGCATGTCGCCTCTTCCCAGAAGTTTATCCGCGCCGTTGGTATCGAGAACCGTCCGTGAATCGACTTTGGACGCTACCTGAAAGGATATCCTCGCGGGAAAGTTGGCTTTAATAACGCCGGTAATAACGTTCACAGAAGGCCTCTGCGTGGCCAGTATCATATGTATTCCCGCGGCTCTTGAAAGCTGCGCTATACGCATTATAGACCCTTCCACTTCCTGCTGGGCCACCATCATAAGGTCCGCGAGTTCATCGACGATCACTATTATGTATGGCAGATTTTCATCGTCCTCATCCAGCCTGTCCTTATAAGCGCCTATATTCCTTACGCCTTTCCCTGCGAACACCTCATAGCGTCTCTCCATCTCTGAAACGACCCAGTTGAGAGCCGCAGCGGCCTTTTTCGGGCTGGTGACTATGGGAGACACCAGATGCGGTATCCCTTCGAACATAAGAAGTTCCACACGCTTCGGGTCGATCATAAGAAACTTAACTTCGCTTGGCGAAGCGTTGTACAATATGCTGCATATTACGGCGTTTATGCAAACCGTTTTCCCTGACCCGGTAGCTCCGGCTATCAGGAGATGAGGCATCTTACCCAGGTCGGTTACTATGGGGACTCCGGAGATATCCTTCCCTATCGCGAGCTTAATGGCCGAAGTCTCTTCCGAGTACTCGGTTGTCTCAAGTATATCCCTCAGAAGCACAAGTTCACTTTTATCGTTAGGAACTTCAATTCCCACGGTACCTTTCCCGGGCAGAGGAGCTACTATCCTTATGTTCGCGGACCTCATCGCGAGAGAAATATTATCGCTAAGGGATGTTATTTTATTGACCTTGGTCCCCGGTGACGGTTCCAGCTCATACAGCGTTATGACAGGTCCCCTGTTTATCTTGACGACTTTAGCCTCGACTCCAAACTCCAGAAGAGTCCCTTCAAGAATAGTGGCTTTTTTCTTAAGATCTTCTTCGGCATCCCTGGCATTGACTTTCGGGGGTGTACGAAGAAGATCCATCCCGGGCAGTTTGTATTCTATCTCTTCGCCGTCAGTCCCCGCGGGCACAGGCGTGACCCGTACGGGCTTAGGCGCGGCCTTTTCGGTCTTTTTAGGCACGACTATCTTCGGTTCACTGTCAGCTGTCCGGACGGGGCTCGGGACCTTGCGGGCCTGCTGTACCTGCCTCCTGACCGTCTCCAGTTTTTTACTGATCTGTTCCTTTGCCGAAGCTATCCTGCTCTTCGCGGCAGTCAACGGTTCTTCCCTCCGCACCGGCCTTTCGGGCAGCCAGGATCTCATGCGCTCTGGAGTAGTTGAGAAAAAACGGATCACTCTGACTGCGATGGGAAGAAGAAGGAACTCTGTAGCTATCAGGATGGAAAGTATTATCATCGCCGTAATAAAAACAGAGGCTCCCAGCCTGCCCAGATACTCCAGGAGAAACGTGGAGGTAATGCTCCCGATCAGCCCTCCGCTGGAAAAAGCCATCGCCCTGCTTGAATCGGAAAACATGCTTAGACTGGCGCTGACTGCCGTGACAAGCACTATCGTCCCGAAAAGTTTAAAGAATACCTTACTGTGCTCCATCTGGAGAAGTCGTGAGACTCCCCATATCATTATAAGAAGCGGGATAACATAGGCGGCTCTGCCCATCAGGAAAAGAAGTACTCCTCCGATAAAGGCCCCCGCCACACCCGTAGCGTTACGCGGAACAGCATTAGGGGCGCTGCTGTAAAAAGACAGGTCCTGTTCGCTGGACGTGAATATGCTTAGAAAAAGAAAAAGGCTCGCAGCGAAAAGTACAACGGCTATTATTTCGTTCTTTCTTATCTGATCCATTTTAAGCTACTTCCAGTATAGTATGCCGCCGAGTCCGAGAATAAAACAGTAAGCGGAAAAAAATATCAAAACTTTACCTTCCATCACCTTCCACAAGATCCTCAGGCTTACCAGCCCCGTAACGAACGCTGCCGCCATGCCGGCGGAATAATTCAAAAGCCCCTCGGATACCGACGTCGCCGCATCAAAAGAGACCGCTTTGTACGCAAGGGCGCCGGCGATAGCCGGTATTGCCAGCAGAAATGAGAATCTGAACGCCTCCCTGGGCTTTATCCCGAGTAAAAGTCCCGCGCATATGGTGGTTCCGCTGCGTGATATTCCCGGAAGCAGCGCGCAGGCCTGCGCGAGCCCTGTCACGATGGACGACCCGAAACCGGGCTCTTTGTCCGTGCGGCTTTTAAACCACAGGCTGAGCTGTCCGGCAAGAAGAACAAGAGCCGTTACCAGGAGCATAACCGACACTCGCGCGGGATCCCCGAAAAGCGAGGTTATTTTATCCTCGAACAGCAGGGCCGCTCCGACCGCCGGTACGGTACCTATCGCTATACAGACCAGCATCTTTACGTTCCTGCCTCGTATGAGTTCGAGAATATCCCTGCTGAAGTAAAGAATTATGGCCAGGAGTGTCGCGCCATGAAGGCATATATCAAAAAACATATCGGGTTCTTTGATGCCGAAAAAACTGTGCACCAGAACAAGATGGCCCGAACTTGACACAGGAAGAAATTCAGTTACCCCCTGAACTACACCTGCTATTATTGCTTCAATGATCGTCATATGTCAGCTTTAAGTCGTAGGGGGTAAGTCTTAAGGGGAACTACTTCTTATCGCTTATCCCTTTCAAGCCCGTATGACCGAATCCGCCGTGAGCCCTCTCTGTCTCTCCGAGCTCGTCCATCTCGACGAAATCAGCACGCGTAACTTCCTTGATGACCATCTGAGCGAGCCGATGCCCTCTTTCTATGACGAAATCCTCTTTACCGAGGTTGGTCACTATAAGGTTTATCAGCCCTCTGTAATCAGAATCTATCGTCCCGGGAGAGTTGACCAGCGTTATGCCGTGCTTCAAGGCCAGACCGCTTCGCGGCCTGGTCTCGGCTTCAAATCCTTCCGGAAGTTCTATGTAAATGCCGGAAGATATCAGCTTTATTTCTCCGGGAGAAATGACCGTCTCTTTTTCGACGTCAGCGTACAAGTCGACCCCGCTTGACCCCGCGGTGGCATAAGACGGTACAGGAAGATCTTTCGCGCTGTCTTTGCGCTTGATGTTTATTTTTATTGTCTTCACTTTTTATATTTCCAAAACAGGCCTTAATCGGCCTGTTTGATGCTGAGTTTAACACGACCCTGATCATCTACTCCGATGACCTTGACCCTTACTTTCTGGCCTTCCTTGACAGCGTCTTCCACATTCTTGACGTATTCTTTGGAAATTTCGGATACGTGAACAAGACCATCCTGCCCCGGAAGGAATTGAACAAAAGCTCCGAAGTTCATAAGCTTCACTACCGTAGCATCGTACATTTTACCGATCTCCGGCTCTTCTATGATGCCTCTGATGATCTTCACTGCCGCATCCAGAGATTCCTTGTTGGCAGAAGCGACCTGACAGGTACCGTCATCCTCTATGTTGATGTCGGCTCCTGTTTCGGCTATGATGCCTCTTATTACTTTTCCACCCTGGCCGATAATGTCACGGATCTTGTCTACCTTGACCATGATGGTAACTATCCTCGGCGCGTTCGGTGACATATCTTCCGCTGGTTTATCGATCGTCTGCTTCATGTGTCCCAGGATCTCTTTACGGGCTTTTTTCGCCTGTTCGAAAGCCTCTTTCATGATAGTGTAATCGATCCCCTTGATCTTAAGGTCCATCTGCACGGCCGTTATTCCTTCTTCCGTGCCAGCGACCTTGAAGTCCATGTCTCCTAGATGATCTTCCGCTCCGGCTATGTCGGTAAGGACAGCGTATTTGTCGCCTTCCTTAACGAGCCCCATAGCTATGCCGCTTACCGGTGCCTTTACCGGAACACCGCCGGCCATCAGGCTCATCGAACTCGCGCATACCGTCGCCATAGAACTGGATCCGTTCGATTCCAGTATCTCCGACACCAGCCTTATGGTATAAGGGAATTCATCTCCCGGCAGTACCGGGGTAAGCGCCTTTGCCGCGAGCGCGCCGTGCCCTATCTCTCTTCTTCCGGGACCGCGCATCGGCCTTGTCTCTCCCACACTGAATGAGGGAAAATTGTAATGCAGCATAAATGTGCGTTTCATTTCGCCTTCCAGCGCGTCGATCCTCTGCTCATCAGACGACGTACCGAGAGTCAGGACCGAAAGCGCCTGCGTCTCTCCGCGTGTAAAAAGCGCTGAACCGTGTGTTCGCGGCAGGATGTTGATCTCCGAGCTCAGCTGCCTGATCTCATCAAAAGCCCTGCCGTCTATGCGCTTTCTGTCGTTAAGAATGACGTCTCTGACGACTTCTTTTTCAACATCCCCGACGGCGCTCTTTATGTCTTTCGCCAGGCCTTTTTCCCCGTCCGGGTCTATCTCTTCTACCAGACCTTTCAAAAGGGAATCCAGCTGCTCTACGCGCTGCTGTTTGTCAGAAAGCTGCAATATTTCTTTTATCTTTACGCCGGCAGACTGCTTGACCTGCTCGTAGACCTCCTCGTTCTTCTCTGAGATCGAGATGTCTTCTCTCTTGGTCTTGCCGACTTTCTCTTTCAACTTTATCTGAGCGTCAAGGAGCGGCTTGATGCCTTCGTGCCCGAACTTGATGGCTTCTATCATCTTCTCCTCGCTTAACCCCGCAGCGCCTGCTTCAAGCATTACAACACTCTCATCATTAGCTACCATGACTACATCAAGAATACTTTTCTCCATTTCCTCGGCAGTCGGATTGAGGATGAGCTGGTCATCGACCAGGCCCACTCTGGCCCCTGCTATGGGACCCTCAAAAGGTATCTCAGAAATGGTAAGAGCAGCGGATGCGCCGGTCAGTGCCAGAACATCGGGATCGTTGACCCCGTCATAAGACAGCACGGTGGCTACCACCTGCACTTCGTTGAGCATCCCTTTCGGGAAAAGCGGCCTTATCGGCCTGTCTATCATCCTGGATGTAAGGATCGCCTTTTCTGAAGGACGTCCTTCTCTCTTAAAAAACCCTCCGGGTATCTTTCCCGCGGCGAATGTCTTTTCCTGATATTCTACCGTCAGGGGGAAAAACCCCATGTCTTCCCGTGGCTGTTTGGCGCAACAACATGTTACCAGGACAAAAGTCCCTCCGCACTGCACGGTCACTGAACCGCCGGCCTGTTTTGCCAGCTTCCCTGTGGATATTATTGTTTCTTCTTTTCCCGCTTTAGCTCTTATTTCTTCCATTTTGCACGTCTTCCTTTTTTCGTTTATTTATCCATTCCTTCCCTCAGAAAACCCTTATTTCCTGAGGCCTAACTTCTTGATAAGCTCTTTGTATTTTTCGTTTTCAGTAGATTTCAGATACGCAAGAAGCTTACGTCTTTTGTTTACGATCATCAAAAGACCTCTTCTTGAATGAAAATCTTTCTTATGCTTTTTAAAATGTTCCGCCAAGCTTGTAATACGCTCGCTGAGAAGCGCTATCTGCACCTCAGGCGACCCCGTATCCGTGTCATGTTTCTTGAACTCTTTGACTATTTCTTCCTTTTTCTCTTTTAGCAGTGACATATTGAGTCACCTCCTTTCTGAATATGTTAGATATTATAGTAATATTATGGTTTTACGTCCACACGGCGAATATAGTAGCATATAAACGTATCTTTGTAAACATTATTAGCATATACAGATATGATTTGCCCGCCGGACGGACGGTATGTGTATTTTCTCTCGATTTGTCAGGAAAAACACCTATGGTAGAGCCGTTCCACGCTATAACTGCTTGTATCTCTTTATCTTATGAATAACTCTTTTCCCGGACAGGAGATTTGAAGCGAGTTCTGTGTCTTTAGCTATCTGTTTCTTCAGGGCCTCCTCGCTCCTGAACTTTTTCTCCCGCCTTAGTCTCTTTATGAAGAAAACCTCAAGGGTGTGGCCATACAGGTCTTTATCAAACTCTTTTATATGGACCTCTATATGCGGTTCCTTTCTCTTTTTCAACTTCCTGCCGTAGAAAGTTGGTTTGAACCCGACATTGAGGACCCCGTCGAGAAGGTCACCGCCGACGTCCACTTTAACGGCATATACACCCGGAGGAGGAATGACCTCATGATGCGGATCTATATTCGCCGTGGGCACTCCCAGTTCTTTACCGCGTGAGTCCCCGTGCACTACGGTACCAAGAACTGATACCGGACGCCTTAACAGGTTCTCCGCTTTTTCTATTTCTCCCCGGGCAATAAGGCTTCTCACCCATGTGCTGCTTACCACCCGCCCCCTCTTTTTTACGGGGCCGACCGCGTTAACGCTTATGCCGTATTTTTCTCCGAGGTCCTTGAACATCCGGACATTGCCGCTTTTACCGCTGCCGAAATGAAAATTACTGCCAACAAATATTTTTTTCGCCCCCGTCGCGACCAGAACGCGTTTAGTGAATTCCTCCGGCGACATAGACGCTATAAAGTCTGTGAACCTTATGACAACCGTAGCGTCAACTCCCATCTTTTCGAAGATCGAAAGCCGGTGATCAAGCGACATTATGCGCGGCGGATTCTTGCCCGGGTCCAGAACGGCCTGCGGATGCGGGTCAAACGTGATGATAACCTTATCCTGCCCCGCGGCGGCTGAAGAGATCACCTTGTTGATCACTCTTTTGTGGCCGAGGTGTATGCCGTCAAAAATACCGATGGCTGCCACCGGATCTTTAAGTTTTCCGCCTATGTCCCTATACCCGTATAATGTTTTCATCTAGCTCTTTCCGGTTCATCCCTCGCAGCTGGTCAAAGGGAACTGCCTGTTCGATGGAAAAACTTCCCGACCTCGTCCTCCGCAAGTCAGACAGATGCGCCCCGCATCCCAGCTTTTCGCCTATATCATCCGCCAACTGCCTGATGTACGTGCCCTTTGAGCATGCTACCGATATTTTAACGAACGGCATCTCCACATCCAGAAGGTCCAGCATTTTTATAAATATTTTCTGCGGCTCTCTCTCCACTTCGATCCCGCGCCGCGCCAGTTTGTAAAGTCTCTGGCCTTTGACCTTCTTCGCGGATACCATCGGCGGCACCTGCAGTATCTCCCCCCTGAAACTTTCAAGCACTTGGGATATCTCCTCTTTAGAGCTCTTTACCTCCGACGTGCTTATAACTTCCCCGTCACTGTCTCCCGAGTCCGTTCGCTCTCCCAGTTTCATAGTCGCCTTATATTCCTTATCCTCGCTTAAGTAAGTGCTCGAAAGTTTTGTGGCCTTTCCCAAGAGCAGGACAAGAACACCCGTGGCATTCGGATCAAGTGTTCCCGCGTGGCCGACTTTTTTTATAGAGAACCTCTTCCTTACAATACTTACGACATCATGGCTGGTCATGCCCTTTTCTTTATCTACTACCAGTATGCCCGCCGGAGATGAGTTCCCTTCCATTTTTTTCTAGACCTTTCCTGCCGCGTTGTCCGCAAAAACCTATCCGATCATCTTTGCTGTTTCCTTTAATACCTTTTCCTTTGCCTCTTCCAGTCCGCAATCCATGACACAGCCTGATGCCTGGGGATGCCCTCCTCCTCCAAAAACAGAAGCTATCCTGTTAACATCCGCTTTTCCTTTGGACCGGAAACTCACATTTACTTTTTGGGCGGAAGCGGGAGACTCTTTAAAAAAGACAGCAACCTCGACACCTTTTACCGCGCGCGGATAATTTATGAACTCATCGGTCGAAACGACATCAACACCTTCTTCAGAGTACATATCCGCGGTAAGAGTTATATGCGCTATGCGTCCGTCCTCTTCCGTTTTCAGTGTAGAGAGGACTTTTCCCAGGATACGGGTATCGCAGACAGCCTTGTTTTCATATATCTCGCTATGCACTTTTCTGGGGTTAACTCCCAAAGAAATAAGTTCTCCGGCTATCTCGTGGGTCTTTTTAGAAGTATTGTCATAATTGAACATCCCCGTATCCGTCACGATCGCGGTGTACAGGCACTCAGCAAACTCCCTGTCCATCTCTATGCCCGTTTCCTTCGCGAGGACATATACCATCTCACCCACACTGCTCGCCTTAGGATCCACCCAGTTAACATCGGCGAAAAATTCGTTGCTGACATGATGGTCAATATTTACCGTGAATGTTTCTTCTCCCGGATCTCCCCCCAGCGACCCTATGCGTTCTCTTACCGGGCAGTCAAGTATCACAACGGTTTCTACCTTAAAATCTTCCGGGACCGATCTTTTGACCAGACCTGACATAGGCAGAAACTTGATATTGTCGGGGACTTCGTCCTGATCTACGACGATCGCTTTTTTCCCCATCTTGATCAGCAGGTTATACATAGCCAGCTGGCTCCCGATAGAATCCCCTTCAGGATTTACATGAGCTGTTATTAGGAAGCAGTCCCTCTCTAGAAGAGCGTCCTTTATTTTTTTCAGGTCTTCATTCATTGTCCATCCTTTCGTCTTCCGAGTCAGAGTCTTCGGAGTCAGTGCCTTCGGCCAACTCTTTTTCTACCACATCGAAGATCCTGTCTATGGATCCATCTTTTTCGGCTTCACTATCTTCAAAGAAAGTAAGGAACGGGGTAAACTTCATAGCTATCCTTCTGGAGAGCTCCCCTCTCACAAAACTGCTGGAACTCTTAAGCCCCCTGGCAACGCTCTCAGCGTTGGCGCTGTCCCCGAAAGGAACGTAGAAAACCTTCGCGGACCTTAAGTCTCTTGATACTTCCACTTTTGTTATCGTGATACCGTCTGTCCTCGGATCGTTAAGTTCCGTCTGCAGGATCACCGAGATCTCCCTCTTTATCAGTTCCGATATCCTGTCCATCCTGTCAATGCTCACTGTCTTTTCCTTTCGTTCGATACTAGAGGTCTTTTTTTAGGCCCTCTTTTCAATAAGCGCCCGCATATACGCGAGCTCGTCTTTTTTGCTTTTCAACTTACCGTCTATTTTTTCGCACAATACTTTCCTTAAAATAGCCTTGTAACTCGGCCCTGGTTTGAGGCCTTCCTTTTTCAGGTCACCGCCTTTTACCCGGAGAGTAATACCGTTATATTCCGAAAAAAACCTGCGGATCCGCCTTCTGGCTGTCTCAGATCCCGTACGCGCCATAATACAAAGAGTTACCTCATGCGCGAGAGGTTCGAGTATATCATACACGCGGCTCGGAAGCATCCTGTTCCGGGAGCTGAGCCTGGTAATGGCATTTTTTGCTTCCTTTTTATACGAGCTGAGTTTCAGGCGTCCGCTTCTTGTAAAAACAAATTTCTCCAGAACATCATCCATCTCCGGCCCCGTAAGCCCGTCCAGCATTATCATAAAATTCATAAGCCATATATCCAGAGGCCGCGCGCCCAGGGCTTTGCCGGCGTACCAGTTCTCAC
>CAZUYM010000002.1:0-30764 GCA_964624805.1 uncultured Planctomycetia bacterium | reverse complement strand
GCTTATGTCTTTTTTCATGCCTGTATTATATCATTTTTTTCTTATTCTCCAAAAACTTAGGGCAAAAAAAGGGCGCCCGCTTGCGCGGATGCCCTAAGAAAAATGGTGCCACGGGACAGAAAACAAGCCCGACCAAAGGGAGGGCGCAGGATCCTGGAGCGTGGCAAGATATTTTTGCTTCGAGCGGACAGGAAAATGTATTTTCATGGATGGAATGTATTTTCATGGATGGGAGGAGCAAAAATATCAAGCAAACAGCCACTGGGTTTTCACGAGAACTGTTTGCTTAACCATTATTTGAGGGCAAAAAAAGAGGGCTTACAGTTGTAAGCCCTTAAATAATGGTGCCACGGGACGGAATTGAACCGCCGACACAGGGATTTTCAGTCCCCTGCTCTACCGACTGAGCTACCGTGGCACACAAATACTAATTCTACAAAGAGATCTGTTTTTGAGGGGCTTCAAATCCCTTTCGGGTTTTCCCTCCGCTTGGCCTTCGGCCAATGCTCGGGGCCCCTTCGTCGCTTCGCTCCTCGGTGTCGCTCGGCTTCGCCTCGCGGCTCCTTCGGGCTCGTTTCTCTCAGCCCTCGGTGTCAGTCCCCTGCTCCCATGAACCAGAACTCCGTTCGGTTCATGGCCCTGTACCGAATGCCGCAGGCATTCCGGTTCAGGGTACCGACTGCCTGTCCTCCGAAGCCAGATAAAATCTAAATAACTCGGCGAAGGAGGAAGCTACCGTGGCGCCTTATTAAAATGACCCGTATGTGCTCCATAAATTATCACAGAAACTAAATCAAGTCAAGAAAAAGGGGGCACATCCTTTTCGGAAATCCGCCCCCTTTTTTGTCTGTGACCTATTTTATCTGTTTCTTAAGCGCTTCCGCTTTCATCTGAACTTCGACCGCCATCGCGTCCTGCGCGGTTCTCATCATTTTCTTCGCCGCTTCTGAGTTGCTGTCCAGATTCCACAGAATATACTGGGAGATATTTATCGCTTCCTGGAAATCTTTTTCCTTGAAGAACGCGTTCGCCTGTACCATAAGATAATTTATCTTCTTTTCCGGCGTCTCCATGCCCTGCGCGATCTTTATCGCTTCCTGGCTGGTGTCGACCTTCTTGGGGCCGCATCCGACCAGTGAAAAACTTACCGCCAGCAATATTGCCAGTATTCCTATTAATGACCTCTTCATTTCAACTTCCCCCTTTCTAGAACATAATAAAACTTTTTATGCTTTTATATCTCAGGTGTTCCGGCATGACCTTCCGGCTGATTTGCTCTATTATTTTACCCCTAACTCTTCTCCTTTACAAGCTTTTGCTGGATAAAATCTTTGACTAAGAACTTTATTTTGCCGGGATGACAAGGACTCGTTCCTTCTCTGCTCAAAAAAAGACCACAAAAGTCTGTCGGGGTTTTTAATTCAGCGACACGGCTTGAGGGGGTTTACAGTTCGATCTCAGGAATTGTTGTATCGTTAAGATAGGCCGAGGATGCTCTTCTAAAGGTAAGGTTTTTGCGGTTGTACAAATTGCACTCTCTGTGGAATTGAGTTATTTCTTCGATCTCTTTGTCGAATATGGGCGCGAATTCTTCCGGAAGAGCGAGAAACTGAGCTCCTATCTGATACAGGCCGTCTTTCATGCGTTTGACGTAGACGACTATTGCTTTTACGTTGAACATACGGTTTTTTAGAAAAAGCCGTATGTTCAGTTTGTCATTCATGGTGACTTCATCGTCCGCAGTTACACCAATGCCCCCCCTGCTGACATCATAGGCAGCAAGCGAAACCCTCTCATTGCCGCTATCCCACTCTACCGGATAAGCAACAGGGTATCTTGTCCACTCTCTTCTCTCGTTCATACGCCCATAGTATATCACAAAAGAGTTGAAGAGTAAAGTTAGGTTGTCAAAAAGTTGGATATGCGCTTTTTGGCGGCTTTCCCGGGTAGCTCTCTTTCCCTCCGCCCCTAACAGCATCCGGTATGCGTAAAACCCTTTGCTTCCAGATCTTTTTTGCTGATAAAAAGGAGCGGAAAAATAATATCGCTTACACAACAGGGCAGCCACACGGCGAGAAACAGAAAAAGAAAGATGACCGCGCTCGCCAAAAAGGAGAAAACCTGCTCTCCCGCCATCAGGATATGAAAAAGAGACGCCCAGGTGCTGAGCAAAACATGTCCGGCATGCGGAAATTTAGTGGAGGGCTTGTAATACGCGATCGCTATGCCCAGCGCGGCCATGGGGTTGACTAGCCACCATTCCTCAATAAATCCCAGGTGCGGCTCAGCTCTCGGCATCCCAAGTAGAAGTTCTCCGATATAAGGTATTATTGAATCGCTGAGGGTCGCTATGCCTATCGATCCCACATATCCGATAGCGATAAGGGCTGCCAGGTTGCATTGCTTTCCGCTGGCGGCACATTTGTAATTCTTATACATCGACGCGGTGACCAGCGCGCTCAGGAGAACGTGCAGCGGGTGAAGGGTATAAAAAATGCGATGGGAACTGTCATACGACAGCGTCCGAAAAATAAACATCGCCGCTATGCCGGTAAGCGCCCCAAACACGGTAAAAGGCACATGCCGCCTCAGCTCTTTGAAGATTGGCCCTTTCATCTCTCCTTTTCGGTCTTTCCCTGGGAATGCCGGGGGCGTCGCTACTCGTCCAGAATGCGCTTAAACAGATCAACGTAGCGTTCAGCTATTGCTTTAGGCGAATGGCTTGCGACAAAACTATCCGCCTTGGTTTCCAAGCGATCTCTTTTCTTCTTGTTTCCAAGAAGCTCAATAAGCTGTTTGTTGAGCGCCGTGATGTCTCTATAGTGGATCACTTCCTCCGGCCAGTCGTGAAAAAAGTCTGACTGACTCGGAACAAAAATAGGACACCCTGTACCCATCGCCTGGTAAACCGTCGAAGAAATGACCGCGTGAAATCTGCTTTGGAATTTGTGCATGAGCACAGCATCCGCCGCGAACAAATAATCATCAAAATCCTTGGTCGACAATGCATCGGTCTTGCGCACCATCCGCCAGTCTGTGGGACTTAATTCCTCCAGCATCTGATACTCTTTCGGCACCACATGCAGCAAAACGGAATTTTTCCTGAGCTTAGGCGGGAGATCTCGATAATATGAATGATACCCTCTTAGCCCGAAGCTGTAGATTATATTTTTGTTCAAGGGCAGTTTTAACCTTTTCCGTGCGGCGATTTTGTCCCCTCTTCTTTTTTTATAGCACGGAAAAGGTATATGTTCCGCTGTGGGGTACAGTTTGTTAAGAAAATCCTGCCTGCGGTCAAAATAAACCACCTTGTCCCACTCTATTTTATAGAACCACGAATGGTCGCACAGTCTGTTCTCGTGTACGACATGGATCGTTTTCGCTTTTTTCCTCATGATGGGCATTATGTTTGCCAGTTTGTCTACCGGAAGCATTCCCAGGTCCTCGACCATAAATATATCAATGTCAGCCTTCATAAAAGGAACCGCGTCAAGCACCTCTGTTCCGGTCCTGGTTCCAAAACATCTATGCACAAAAGATTCATCTTTCGCGGTTACACCTTCTCCATGATAATCCGTCTTGAGAAAAGAAAAAACCGTAAGTTTATGCCCCATTTCCCTCAGAGCTTTTCCTATTGGTTCGGCATGCATCGCAACGCCGCTGTTAGTATTCCATGCGGCCATGATCCCTATCTTCATATATCCTCCTTAAAATGTAGTTATGGATTTTATTGCGGTTGCCCAAATATTATCATGTTAAAACCCTTTTGGCAAGACGAAACAGGGGTTTTATATTTTTTCCCGGGCAGGCTGAGTCTCGCGTAACAGTTCCTTAAGCAGATCTTTCCATCCCGTATCCTGATAGTGCATCTCGCGAAACAGCCAGTATTCAGCTCCCCAAAAAAAGATCGTTTCTATCCCTAACTGGCGCGCTTCCCGAAAACTTTCTTCCGCTCCCCCGGGCCAGCCGGTAGGCGGAACTTCCTCTTCTTTATATACCAGATGTCCGGGCTCCCATGGTTCAGCCTGAAGTTCCATTATCCAAATCTGTTTTTTCGCGCCTTTCGCATAGGTGAGCACTTTAGATAAGTAGTTCCTTCGCCCCTTCCGGGTGGTTCGAAAATACATCCGGAATCTCCAAAGCTTGTACCCCACTGTCGGGTACACGTTCAGCCCCAGGATGTCACACAACCGAAGAGTTTCTTTTATCGGGTCATGCCGGACGGATAACCAGGCCAGGGTTCGCAGCAAACTATTAGGGTACGTTGCTGTGGTCATTACCACAGGTCTTCTGCCTACGTCTAGCTTGCGCACAAGATCCACTTCCTGTTTAAGAAACTCTTTCCCGATGAACCATTTTTCCGCCCCCATCCGGCTCATTGGCTCGTTCTCAACCTGCCAGTACTTGATAATGGTCTCATCCCGGTATCTATCAACAACTTTCTCGATGAAGATCAGCGTCCTCTTCTTCAGGTATTCATTCTTTGAAAGATCCTCACCGAACCGGGGCTTTGCTTCATCCAACACCCAGTCTGGAATAAAATATTCCGGCCAACGGGGAGCCTTCATCCCTACTGTTACTACCAGGGGAACTCCCGCTACTCCTGCCTGCTCTATCTGACGGTCGAGTCTGGAAAAATCAAAGCTCCCCTTTTCTTTTTCTATCTCGTCCCAGTACGCCCCCAGCCTGATAATGCCAAACCCGCTGCTTAAAACATCCAGGTACGCTTCCTCCTCATCCAGGCCCAGATACCGGCTCTGCACGTCGCTGTATGTCGTCCCCACTCGCAACTTCTCTGCCTGGACCGGAACGCAAATAAAACATGCTACAACCAAAATTGCTACTATTTTTTTCATTTCTTTAGTCTTTTTCCTGTTTTCTTCCTTATTATCTGTAACCCAAAAAGTAAATGAGACCGCCGCTTATGGCAACGTCCGCCGAAGCCATGGCGAAGGCGGGAACACCGCAACATAAGTGGCATGGTCGAATTTATCCAGAACCCCGCAGGGGTGAAGGATCTCTTACTGTTTCCGCCCCTTGTCTGTAACCCAAAAAGTCATGTATTTGCCGAACATAAGCCGTGTCTGCGCGTCAAGCGCGGGCAACGCGCTTAAAAAAACAATAGTGACGGGAACCAGCAGCCATTGAAGGGCAAAGCCTATCCTCTTTATGACAGGATGCTTTTCTTTTTTTCGCGGTAACAAGAGAAGGCTTAGTATTATGCTTGTTGCAAGAGAGAATGTCGCAAGGTGGAAGATCGTTCCGGCGATACGCGGCGCGCTGTAATAAAATACCGAATGGGAAAACTCCCTTCCAGCGCAAAGGGCCGGAAGCCATCCGATTATGGTCAATAGAAACGCCCAGGTGGTCCAGGCTATGTGCCCCTCAAAAAGTTTGTACCCCACTTTCATCTTGAGAGGAAACGCGATATTCCGGTTCGCTAGAAACGCCCTCATCACTATAGGAAAATTCTCCACACCCCATGCCCACCTTCTCTTCTGTTTATACACATTTATCACGGTCTGCCAGAAACCTCCGGCGACCACCGCGTCCATAGACAGCGTGGTGTACATCGGCACAACCTTGTACTTGCCGTCAAAATGCACGAATGCTTTCCAAAAGATGGCCGAATCATCAGATATCATGTCGACCGGCCAATAATCCACTTCGACCAGCGCCTTAAAGCTCATACTGTGACTGGAGAACGTCACCAGTTTTTCCGGGTTGGTCGCCTCTATCAGCTGGAAGAACGAAGACCCGGTCTCCAGCACCCTGGTTATACCCGGCGCGTCCCAGATATTGTTGTTATATACCGGCACGGGCTGAAAACTCGCTTTTTCGCGTTGCGGACAAATGAGGTAATAATAGGTAAGCGCGGCAAAATAATCTTTTGTCACCACCGTATCCGAATCGAAACAGGAGCTGATAACGTCCCCGTAAGAAATATTTTTCCCGGAAAAATATTCCGCGGCCTTGCGCGCCGCGAACGTAGCATTCGCGCCCTTCGCCTTGGCCTCTCCAACCCTGCCGTCGGGATGTATCACTATCATCATCTCACAAAACTGTTTCCCATACTTCTCTATAAGCTCTTCCGTTCCTCTTTTTATCTCTTCGCTCGCCCTTTCTTCCAGCGCGAGAATCACGACCACCCTCTCCGGGGGAAAGGTTCCTTCCGCCAGGCTCTTTATGCCCGGTTCCACCACTTCTCGGGGCTCTTTAGCTACCGGGATTATGGCCAGCTGATAAATATCTTCCCCTTGCGGAATAACGGCACCCGACAATTTCAGCCTCTCCACTTCTTTTCGATGTATCCTTTGCGCCCACCTCTGGCTCAGCTTTTCCTCTCGGGAAGATCTTTTCAGTTCCTCAAGATATTCATCTATCCGGCTCAACCCCCTCACCCTTGCCATCCAATCGGTACTTTTTTCCATAGAAAGACGAGAATACGAAAGGATAAGAAAAAGGGTCATATATAAAAGCCGCAGCAACCAGTAAAAATAGAATGCTATTATGATCACAGCCGCGTAGAGCGGTTTCGTCAAGGCAAGGACTGTCATCCCGCTGAGGATCGTCCAGCTCGTCACCCCGGGCAGAATCTCAAATAAGCGCTGCAAAGCCCTGTCTTTCCCCGAAAGCCCGTTTCCTGAAAAGTTAAACTCCATATCAGTTCCCTGTTTCCCTCTGTTCTTCCAGCTCTTTTTTTACCTTCCCTTTTGCCGGCTCGGGGAGCAGTCCTTTTTCCGGAATTATTCTTATGGTCGAGACTCTCCCCCCGGAAGGTTCTAAATAAAAAAGCTGCCCCTGGCGTTCGGAATAATATACAGTACTTTCTTTCTGCACCTGAAGAAGTGCGCTCTTGTTTCCCGTCCCGTATTCTCTCAGGCCTAAAAGAAAAACCTCATCCTTGTCCTGAAACAAAATATGCGACCCGTCGTACACCCAAAAACACTGTTTTATGTCTTTTCCCCCGGAGTACACCCATGTCAGTTCAGGGGCCTTCTCAAAATCAATGTTCCCGGTCTTTTCTGTGGAAAAATCCAAGATCCCCATTTCCCTCTTCTTCCAGAGAAGCACTTTTGGGGACGTCCTATCCGGAATCACGCCCAAAACCCCGTCAGAAACAAACCGGTAAGGCAGTTTGTTTGCCAAAAGCTCCCCTCCGGATCCCAGAAATATCAAGATCTCATTCGACACCCCTTTTATGTCAAAAAAAGCTTCCTCTCCAAAAAGAGATCCACCCAAGGTGGGGTCATCCAGCAGGACTTTTTCCTCTTTACTGTCAGAACCTGTCTTAAGGAAAAGACCGTTCTGTTTTAACGCGTATATTTCGGACTCATAGATCCCAATCCCTTTTACCTCGGGGATAAACGCGGGATACACCGCCCCCTCGCTTATGTCTATCTTGTTGATCTCTCCCCCCGCAAAGGTAAAGAGCTGTGTCGCGACGCCCTTGTCCCACTCAATGCGTAACGGCGTTCCCTCGACTAGCGCGGTGATATCCTGCCCTCCAGGTTTTCCGGAAATCAGATCTATCCAAAGATATCGTGTTCCTCCGGTCGTTTTCAGGGAAACAACAATGGCAGTGCTGCCGGTCATTGTAAAGAATTTTTCTACTGTCTCCTTGGACCAGACTTCTTCTGGAGCGAAGAGGGGTCTTGTTTCCTGGCTATTAAGGTCGAGGGCCATAATGTCCGCCGCCGCGACGCCTGACGCTATCAGGCAAAACCCGCTGCCGGGGACGGGAATAAGCTTTTGGTACGGTCCGCCATTGATGCTTTCTGCGGTCCATTTTGAAGGGAGAAGAAGAACCTTCTCCAAAACCGTTGCTTTTGCCTCCCTTACGGGAACCTGCTCCTTCCAGGAGTCGTACCCGTTGAGTTCGATGCGCACCGAATGGTCGCCCGGCAGAACATCCTGTACCGCAGTCGGAGTTTTCTGGTCCAGTTCCTTGTCGTCCAGATAAATGGTCGCGCCGGTCGGCGCGGTTGAAAGGTATATTAGCCCCGTCTTTACCACCACTCTGCCCGGCCCCGGCTTGTAATTGTACCCCAGCGCGTACAAAATGATCAGGGGGCAAAATACGATGTAAACCGTGGTGCAAATATAAAATACTATCTTTCTGAAAAACTGCATATAGCTTTTCCCCGTTCGATTACTACATATCCTACCTTTTCGGGGTGCTTTTTGCAAGTTTCCAAAAACATCCCGCTAAAACAAAAGGGGCTTGCGTCCTTTTTGGCTGCACAAGCCCCTTTTGTCCTGATCTATTTGGGGTTCACCTCCGTTTGGAGTTATATGTGTCTTAGACAACGCCACTTCATCCTCGCAGCGAACCGGTACGGCAGGATCCGTCGTCCCTTTTCGCCATCAAGGAATTCCAACATCCGGTATAAAGCTACATGAATAACCGTGACTACCCCCTTTCTTTGTTTCGCTCTGCCAAAAAAAAGCAACCTTTAACAAAGGCTGCTACCAGGTATTATTCTGTTCTTTATCCGGGTATTGTACTCCCCTCATTTTGCCCGGTCAAGAAAAAAGGCCCTCCAAAATGGAGGGCCTTTTTGAAATGCTTCAAGCTCCTTTTTATCACATCTGAGTCATGGATTCCTGTATCATCGGCAGAACCGCTTCGACCTCTTCCCGGTTCATCCTGCCCAACTTCGCGAACCTGAACTCTCCCTGGGCGTTCTTCCCCTCTCGGCTGATCTGCAGTTTTTTCTGCCCCTGGTTATAAGACATTACGCTCACGGTTATCCTGTCGGTGTCGTTTTCCCAGGTTTTTGAGAACACGCATTCATCTAGATCGCGATCATACGGCATGGTTTTCCTCCATTTTTTTAAGCTTTCACTGTGTCTTTTCGGGGTTATTATATACTATTCCCCCCGATTGTGCAACGTCCGAGGTTACTATGGCCTTTTGGTCGTAAAAACAAGAAGTATCATAATGACCGCCGCGAATACTGCCAGCAGTACAGATATGGTATTTACTGTCTTTTTATCCATCAGCGGTTCCTTTCTCTTCTTCAGGAAGTATGCCACACTTCTCTCTGACCGCAAAGCCTCTGTAGATCTTTCCTTCTCAGAGTTCCGTCTCGATACGCTCTATCAGCCTCTCAGTATCTCTTATCACATCCTGAGGCAGGATCTTTTCCGCCTTAAGCTCTTTTTTTACAGACTTGAGCAGGTTCAGGAACCTCCGTACCAGCTGTCCCCTTTTTTTCTGCCACGCTTCTTCCGGATCCGTATCGTCTTTATCTTTTAAGATCGCTACTACTTTTTGCTGCGTGTCTTTCGCGTCCCCCCCGTCTTCAAGAACGTACTTTTTTATGCGGGCATAGTCTGTTCCGTCCATTTTCTTATTATTGCTCGCGCGGCGCAAGACGTCCACCGCTTCATATGTGGGCACCGCGGCGGGCTCCGTCTCTTCGTTGCGGCTTCTCTCAAGATACCTCGGTTCCTTTTGTTCCAGAAAAGAATAAGACCGGAGAAGTTTCTGTGCTGTCTGCTTTCTTATCCCTATCTCTCTCGTGACATAAGATTCAAATTCCTCATACCCCCACTCCTTGAACAGCTTGTCTTTCCAAACTGAAAAAAGTGTCTGCCCCAGCGCCATCCACGATGTCTTAAAATCTCTCGCACTGCGCAGCGCCTGATGCCTTATTGTTGCCTCGTCGAAACCCTGCATTTTCTGCTCCAGGGCTTTTATCGCTTTCGTTTTCATATCTTTCTGCATGTTTCCCCGTCCGTTAGATATTTCTTTCGTTCTCTTCTGTGAATTTTATTATCTGGTCCATCATTTTTACGGAACCGTCGGGGAATTTCCCCGCCGCCGATTCTTCCGAAAGCATCACCATGTCGGTCCCGTCAAGTATAGCATTTGTTACATCCGTTACCTCGGCTCTTGTCGGCCTGGAATGTTCCGTCATGCTTTCCAGCATCTGCGTGGCGGTAATAACAAATTTCTTTTTCTTGTTGCACTTCTTTATTAGCATCTTTTGTATGATGCCTATCTCGTAAATAGGAACGGCCACTCCCATGTCCCCCCGCGCGACCATTATCCCGTCAGATTCGTCGATTATTCCGTCGATGTTCCTTATCGCTTCCCGACTTTCTATCTTCGCTATGGTCTTGCACGCAGGAAGATACGGTTTTACCAGGTCGTTTATTGTTTTCATATCCTTCGGCGTGCGGACAAAAGATTGCGCCACAAAATCCACCTTGTGTTTGATGCCATACGCCAGGTCTTCCTTGTCTTTTGCGGTTATCCCCGAAAACGGTATCTTTATCCCCGGCATGTTTATTCCTTTTCTCTCCTTCAGCACGCCGCCTTCAACAACTTCTGCTTTTACTTTTTTTGCCGTGGCGCCCTTCACCTTAAGGATAATATTCCCGTCGTTTATGTACACCAGCTGTCCCGCGGATATCTTTTTAAGGTTTCCTTTGTAGTCGAACGGGATCATCCGGGGGTCTCCATCGTCGGGTGTCGCGGAAAGCCAGACGGTCGCCCGCTTTTTGAGAAATTTCTCCTCGCCTCCTTTGAACCTGCCTACCCTTATCCTGAACCCCTCCAGGTCCTGCAGTATTTGTATGTGTCGCCTGTACTTTTTGTTTATCTTTCGTATAGTGTTGATCCGTTCCAGATGTTCCGCGTGCGTTCCATGCGAAAAATTAAGCCGTCCTACGTCCAGCCCCGCTGCGACCATTTTACGAAGAACAGTATAGCTGGTGCTCGAGGGCCCCAGTGTCGCGACAATCTTTGTTCTGGCCTTTCTCATCCGTTCCACCTTCTTCCTCTTCCTTCTTTTGAAGGTTAATCGTAAAGATCTTCTATGTTCCTTTTCCTTTGAATATATTCGGGTCGGGTCAGTCCACCCCTGTTGTATTCATCGTTCAACTCCCACAAGGCTCTTCGATACCGCAGGCTTTTTCCCTCGCCGGGCCGTGTCAAAGGCGCCACCCCCAGGTCCGTTTCTCTCGCGGAAGCAGGAGACAAGGCGCTCGAGGAACGGCTGTGGGAGAATAACTTCGGAACGTCCGTTTCCACCTGCATGCCTGTCGCTGTGGTATAGTCGGATGCCGCTCCGATCGTCGCGCAACATATCATTGCAGCCAGGGTCGCGCTCAGCATTCCGGCCTGCCCGCAAAGACGCTTGGCGGGGATCATTCTTTCTCCAGCCACGTTTTTACTTTATTGAGAAAATCCGTTATCTCGAATGGTTTTAGGATATGGTCACTCTTGGTAATTGTCTTAACTTCGCCCAAGTCTTCTATCGGGTCAAACGCGGTAACAAATATTATCGGAATATCCCGGGTCTTCTCTTCTTTGCGCAATATCTTCGCCGCGCCAATACCTCTTTTCTTGCTCGGCAGCCTGACATCCATAAGTATCAGGTCCGAAACCTCTTCCAGGGCGATCGCTATGCCTTCTTTCGCGCGCGACGCCTGCAGGGTTTCGTACCCCGCTTCTTCGAGAATATCCTTCTCAAGAGTGCGCATGTCCGCATTGTCTTCAACTATCAATATTTTTTTCTTCATATTAAACTCTGCAACTGTTACAAGTTATCAGCCTCTACGGGGATTATATCTTATTCTGTGGAATACTTGAAGGGTTTTATTCTCCAGGGGGGGGATATTCGGGTCGGAAATATAAATCCAAAATCCTAAGCCCAAGATCCAAAGGAATCATTAAAATCCAAAATCCTAAAGAAACGCTACTTTTGGGCTTTGTCATTTGGATTTTGACATTTGGATTTGATCTGATGGGTGGTCCGTCGACTATTTCTTACGCCCTCCGGTCGGCCACCCGAAACTGCACTGGTAGTCGCATCTTCGCCAGCTTAGATGCTCCTTAAATTAAAGGTGCAGTTTCTCCCTTCGACCCCCTTCACTCCCTGCCGTGGCCGTAGGCCACACAAAACGAGGAGGAAAAGGTTCCAAAGGAAAAGGGGGACCTTTCTCTCCCTTTTCCTTTGATCCCGTGTATAGCATAAATCTATAAACACCAAAAGGAGGGGGTGACAGTGAGCGTAGCGAACGCCTAGAGGGGGAACCTGAGGTTCCCCCTATGGAACACCTAATTAACAAAAAGGCCCAGCATAACCGGCAGGGCCTTTTTAATCAAATGGCGGGGCGGACGGGGGTCGGCGCCTGCGGGCTTCTATTCTTTTACTGTTCCTCGCTATCGCTCGTAACAGATACTATTTCCGCCCTCCGGTCGGCCACCCGAAACTGCACTGGTAGTCGCATCTTCGCCAGCTTAGATGCTCCTTAAATTAAAGGTGCAGTTTCTCCCTTCGACCCCCTTCACTCCCTGCCGTGGCCGTAGGCCACACAAAACGAGGAGGAAAAGGTTCCAAAGGAAAAGGGGGACCTTTCTCTCCCTTTTCCTTTGATCCCGTGTATAGCATAAATCTATAAACACCAAAAGGAGGGGGTGACAGTGAGCGTAGCGAACGCCTAGAGGGGGAACCTGAGGTTCCCCCTATGGAACACCTAATTAACAAAAAGGCCCAGCATAACCGGCAGGGCCTTTTTAATCAAATGGCGGGGCGGACGGGGGTCGAACCCGCGACCTTCGGATCGACAGTCCGACGCTCTAACCAACTGAGCTACCGCCCCTAAATTGTGGATATATTTATATCATAGAACTTTGTGCTCGTCAATACGTTTTGCCCGCACCCCTTAAGATGCCGGCCTCTCAATCGCCATCTTCAGTATTTTTTGCAAGAGCTTATCGTATCCGACACCTGCCCTGGCGGCTGATTCAGCAAATTCGTCTTCTTTAGAGAGGTCTGGATTGGCATTCGCTTCAATTATGTAAACCTCCCCCTGGGGGGTAAGCCTAAGATCAAACCTCCCGTAGCTATCTATTAGAAGAGCCCTATAGGCTCTTTTACATATATTATTTATTTTCTTTTCCGCTCCGTTTGGTAAACGTCCGGCAAACTCATTCTTTATTCCCCATTTTTTTCGGTATTTTTTGTCCCACTTGGCCTTATAGGTCGCCAGTTTTGGTTCGTCCCCGGGGACCTCGGTAAACTTCATCTCTCGTATCGGAAAGAGTTTAAGGCTGCTGCTGCCGCAAACACTCACATACAGCTCCCTTCCATCAACATATTCCTCTGCCAAAGCAGCCATATTGAACTTCTCGTGAACGAACTTCACTCTCTCAGTAAGATCTTTTTCGTTCTGGGCAAACGAGGCTTGCGCTATCCCCGTAGAAGCTTCCTCTTTGAGGGGCTTTACCACAAGCGGGAACTTGAGCCTTTTTGGATGCCAGATGCGTTTTCCACGGTGAAAGATGTGAAACCCCGGTATTTTAATCTTGTGGTACGCCAGTATCTTTTTCGTCGTAGCTTTATTGTTGCACACCATCATGCTCACCGGATCACATCCGGTGTACGGTATCTCTAAAAGCTCGAGAACTGAAGGAATGTTCCTATCAAAATAAGCCTTACCCAAAAAGATCTCTGTCAGGTTGAAGACCACATCAGGCCTGTTCTCTTCAACCTCCCTAAAGAGCAGCGTTATGTCGTCGTAAAGCCCTAAAGTTCTTACCTCATGTCCTAGTTTTGTTAGCGTCTCGCACACAGCGGCTTCAGCAACCCAGTCTTCTGTCTTGAACTCTTCAGTATAATCCTGGTCATCCGGCGGCGAACCGGCAGAATCAAATAAGACGAGAACTTTTAATTTTTTCATTTTTTCCTTTATATCTTCCGGTATAGAGATAATTCATTATCTGGGCGGTGACATAAATAGCAGTTTTAACGGCAACCTCCGATTCGTCCGCGTCTGTCTCTATTCCAAGCTCTTTGCTTCTTGCGATGAGGTCTTTTAAAAGATCGTTTATCCTGTATTTCTTCTCGCCCGTCCAAATGGCCACCTGGTCTAATAGCTCTTTGCGTCGGCCTTGGATAAGCTTATACGTTTTCTGCGCACGCTTAGCTTCGGGGTTATTTGGAAAGATCTTCATAAGGGGATAGTCGTGAAAGTCAGGATACTGCTCAGCGTACAACCTTTGCTTTTTTTTGTAATAAGTCCTCAGTGTGGTTTTGAGTTTTGATGCGTCCCAGAACTTCTCCCCTCGCGGTTTTTTAGGAGCCTTTTTTGATGCCTCTTCCATGAGACAATCAACATACCGAAGTTTGTCAAGGGCCTTCCACCCCTTATACCCTTCTTTCCAGTTAGACTCAGGATCCAGCCACACCGCAAAGGTCTCGGCAAAATCTTCATCCGGATGGTACTGTGCATACCACCCCCCCAGGTGGTGAACAAAGCTTCTGCTGTAAGGACGGTACTTGTACCTGTCTCCGTATTCCGCGGAGAACTCCCCAAAATGACGCTTCCATGGTTTTCTCTTGTGCAAAAGATACGCGTAATTTATCGCGTGGCCCATCTCGTGCCGAAGGAGTTTCATGCATTCTTCTTTTGTGCCGCCTTCGACTTCCAGCATCATTTTGTGTTCAAGTTTTCTGAGGCGGGGGTGCGCAACAAAAAAGGCTATCCCTATCGCGGGTTCCCCGTCGGGACACAGCCATTCATCGGCAAGATAACACGGTACGTGGAGATTAATTCCTTTATCGGAAAGTTCTTTGTAAAGCCGCTGAACGCAAGATTCTATCCACGTTCCTTCAATCTTTATGTCCAGCTCGCAAAGCCTCGCTGAAAGAAGCCTCTCATCGCTCATTTTATCCAAACTTCGCAGGCTTATCTTTTTCATAAACGTAAGTTTACCACAAATGGCTCTCGGAAACAAAAAACCTGGATTTGTAAACTGGAAACTGTGAGCTGGAACCGGATAGCAAGAGTATAAATCCAAAATCCTAAACCCAAAATCCAAAGGAATCATAAAAATCCAAAATCCTAAAGGAACGCTACTTTTGGATTTTGTCATTTGGTTTTCATTTGTCATTTGGATGTAGACATTTGGATTTGACTAGAAGCTAGCAGGAGCAGGGAGGCGGGAATAGAGAATGGGGAACTGTGAACAGTGATAGTTTCCTGGCAGGTTGGCTGAGCAATAGAGCATTTGAGCATTAAAGGAGGGTGAGCTGGCCCGCCGTTAAAGAAAATGCTTCCTTAGAAAAGCTTTCCCCGATGCGGTCTTAAGATATTTTTCAAACTTTTTTGCTTTACTGCTGTCTGAAAAATCTAAAGATACGATTAAGTTCCAAGGTCTGTATTTTAATGTATACCTGGAATGTCCAGCATTGTGGGCGCGTACGCGCTTCTTGATATCTTTCGTGAACCCTACATAGGTAATTTCGGGATATTTTTGTGACTGGAGCAAGTAGGCGTAAAAAATAAGGTCCTCCTTCGCTGGTTCATTTTATATCACTTAGCTTCGGAGGACAACCTTCGCCTTTTCTTGCTATTGCCTGCCTGGTGCTCGGGCGAAGCCAACCGAAGCCAAATAACACATAAATAGGTTGGCGAAGGTTGGTGGGCGCGGTAGGGTTCGGCGCCTTAAATAAGACCACAACTTATGGAGCGGCAGCGAACATAAGTTGCATGGTCGAATTAATCTCGAGCGAAAGCGAGAGATCTTTATAAGTTCTCTCAAGACCTCGTCAACTTGGTCTTTCGAGATGATCTTTTCCTTTGTAAAAGATCACGGCCACCCGCCGCTTCCGTCGTTCTCGCTTTCTCGCCAGCTCGAAAGCTTGCTTTACTAAAGGTTCAGCGGCTCCCTTCGAATCCTTTCCAAACTTGCTCGGTTTATAAAAATCCTTGTTTCCTGCGTGGCTTCGATGTCTTTTAAGGATGGCGATAAGGAGGGTGAGCAGTTAGCTGAACATTAGAGCAATCGAGCAATGGACCGCATTGCAGTTGCCCTCCTTCTGGGCAACAACCTGGCGTCAAAGAAAATGTTTCCTTAGAAAAGCTTTACCTGATGCAGTCTTAAGATATTTTTCAAACTTTTTTGCTTTACTGCTGTCTGAAAAATCTAAAGATACGATTAAGTTCCAAGGTCTGTATTTTAATGTATACCTGGAATGTCCAGCATTGTGGGCGCGTACGCGCTTCTTGATATCTTTCGTGAACCCTACATAGGTAATTTCGGGATATTTTTGTGACTGGAGCAAGTAGGCGTAAAAAATAAGGTCCTCCTTCGCTGGTTCATTTTATATCACTTAGCTTCGGAGGACAACCTTCGCCTTTTCTTGCTATTGCCTGCCTGGTGCTCGGGCGAAGCCAACCGAAGCCAAATAACACATAAATAGGTTGGCGAAGGTTGGTGGGCGCGGTAGGGTTCGAACCTACGACATCTACCTTGTAAGGGTAGCGCTCTAAACCAGCTGAGCTACGCGCCCACTGAAGATCAAGCGGGTGTATTATATTATAAGCTTCTTCCGGGGTCAAGCACCCCGCCCTCAACTATTCAACCGTGACCGATTTTGCCAGGTTTCGCGGCTGATCTATGTCATATCCGAACTCTCCCGCTACATAATATGCCAGAAGCTGAAGCGGGATCACCACCAGAATGGGAGAAAAGGTTTCTTCGACCCTAGGGACCTCAATAATGTAATCCGATCTGTCCTCTAGCAGGCTCTTGTCTCCCTTGGAGACTATAGCCATCACCATTCCTCCTCGCGCTTTTATCTCCTGTATGTTCGACAGCATTTTCTCATGCGTCGGGGCCTGTACCGCGATGCAGACTACCCACGGGTTCTCATCTATCAGGGCTATGGGGCCGTGCTTCATCTCTCCGGCCGGATACCCTTCCGCGCTTATATAAGAGATTTCTTTGAGCTTAAGCGCTCCTTCGAGCGCGTTGGGACAGTTAATATTCCTCGCGAGGTACAGAAAACAACTTTTGTTGTTTCTTGCGAGATAGTATTTGTGGAACTCTCCGGCGTATCTGGCAAGCTTGTTTCTCCGGGACCTGTAGGTTTCCAGGAGCCCTTCCGCCAGATGCGGCACTTTTTTAAGCTGCCCGAGAAACTCCTTGTTCCATTTTGACTGCTTTCCCCTTAGTTCGGACAGGTATGAAGTTAACAGATAAAGAATCGCCAGCTGTGCCGTATACGCTTTTGTCGATGCTACAGCTATTTCCGGGCCAGCGTGAGTATATATTACCCCGTCGGCTTCCCTGGCGATGGAACTTCCGAGGACGTTACAAATAGCCAGCACCGTGGCTCCTCTTTTCTTCGCCTCTCTCAGCGCCGCCAGAGTGTCCGCCGTTTCTCCCGACTGTGACACCACGATCACAAGGGTATCCTTATCCACAAGCGGGTCCCGGTATCGGAACTCGCTTGAATTATCTACCCATACCGGAATGCGCGCGTATTTCTCTATCAGGTATTTTCCGGTCAGTCCGGCGTGATACGCCGTTCCGCATGCCACGATAGCTATTCTTTTGATCTTCTTCAGATGCGTCTTGGTTATTTTTAGCTCGAGAAACTCCACCTTGTCTTTTCGTATCCGTTCTTTAAGGATGTTTCTAAGGACCTCCGGCTGTTCGAAGATCTCCTTGAGCATAAAATGTTTGTACCCAGTCTTCTCCGCCTGCGAAATGTTCCACTTGATGATAGTCGGTTTTCTGCTCACCTTTTTCCCGCGCCGGTCATATATGACGCATTTATCCCGGGTGAGGTCGACCGTCTCCCCGTTCTGTACATAATAAACTTTTTTGGTATGGTCGAGCACTGCGGGGATATCGCTGGCTATAAAATTCTCTCCCTCTCCCAGTCCGACGATCAGCGGGCTGTCCTGTCTCGCCCCGACCACCCTGTCCGGTTCCCCGTTATGAACAACGGCAATGGCGTAAGATCCTTCCAGACGCCTTGTTGCCATATTCACGGCGGCGCACAGGTCGCCTTTGTAATACTTCGCTATCAAGTGCGCTATTACCTCGCTATCAGTGTCCGAGATAAAATCATATCCTTCCCTGCTAAGTTCGATCTTCAGCTGCTGAAAGTTCTCTATGATCCCGTTGTGCACTACCGCTATTTGTTTCTCCGGGTCGACATGAGGATGGGCGTTGACATCGTTCGGCACGCCGTGCGTGGCCCACCGGGTATGTCCCACACCTGTGGTCCCCTTCAGCGGACAGCGTTTTAATTCTTCAGCCAGCACGGACAGTTTGCCCTGTTTCTTACGCACATTAAGTACGCCTTCCTTCAGCACCGCTACACCGGCGGAGTCATACCCCCTGTATTCCAGGCGGGAAAGCCCCTTGAGGAGGATCTTGGTTACTTCTTTTCCTCCGGTATATCCTATGATGCCACACATTTTGTCTCTCCTCGCCGCTTATTTATTCATGCCATCGCGAAATTTTTCCATAAGATTAAATATGTCGCTCCGCGCGCACCTTCCTACCAGTGCCGCCATGTATATCAGGACGGAGAACTGCCAGCAATCTTCAGGCCCCAGGATCAGCGCCGTGCTGACATTCTCCTTACGCTCAAGCTTTTTCTTGTATTTGGCTACACATTTCGCGAGAGAAGCTTCATCCACGTCCAGCTTCTCAACGGTGTTGTTGTACTTGAGGGACGGGAACCGTATCCCCCGCATCATAAAAAACATCTGCATAGCTCCCTGGTCCATATCCAGGTCCTCCTCGAACTCGAACCCCTCGAACTGCGGGAGATCTTCCGGCAGAAGTATCATGGGTTTTTCCACCAGGACCCTTCCTTGCCGGACGACCGTATTTCCCTCGTTGACTACGGACTCCGCCAAAAATATGTACGGGACTCTTGTGCTTGAGAAGGTCGGCAGACTCTTGGCCCTGCCTCGTACGACCTCCGTCTTCTCCTGCGCCCTTTCCCACAATTGTTCTATGTCCATAACTTTCCTTAAAAATCAGAGGGTAGAAAGATCTTTTACATCCCTCTACCCTCTTGTCTGTTATTGGCTACTACCACCAAGTAAAGTCCTCCTTCGCTAATTCTTTTTATATCATTTAGCTACGGAGGACAACCTTCGCTTTTTCCTAATATATTATTTGCCTTTTAGTGGCGAAGCCAACCGAAGCCCAATTATACATAAATAGGTTGGCGAAGGTTGGCGTCCCCAAGGGGATTCGAACCCCTGTCGCCAGAATGAAAATCTGGTGTCCTGACCAGGCTAGACGATGGGGACGCTTTATTCTATATAGAAACCTTACTGCGCCCTCTTGTCGCTTCCGCCACAAGAGGGCTTATTGTACAAAATCCTTCTTCTGTTTGCAACTTTTTTCTAAATATTTTTTATCCTTCTTCCGGCATCGCTTCGTCTTCTTCCTCTTGCGGCACAACGCTGGCTACGGATGTAAGCTTGTCGGACGCTTTAAGGTTTATAACCCTTACTCCCTGCGTCGACCTTCCCGTCTTGCTTATTCCGCTCACTGCAACCCTCACAACCATTCCCTTCTTGGAAATAAGCATTATCTCTGTCGTTTCCCGGACGCTTTTTACCCCGACAACCGGTCCGTTCTTTTCGACTATTTTCAGGTTTATAATACCGCTTCCTCCTCTGGTCTGCAGTCGGTAAGCTTCAAATTCCGTTCTCTTTCCGAACCCTTTCTCTGTTACCGTAAGCAGGGTCCCGTCTGTCTCGACCTTGACCATGCCGACAACTTCATCTTTCTTTTTGAGAGAGATTCCCTTGACCCCCTGCGCGCTCCGGCCCATCGCTCGGATGTTCTTCTCTGCAAACCGGATAGCCTTACCGCTGGCGGTAGCCAAGCAGATCTCATCCTGCCCGTCGGAAAGAACGGACCCGATAAGCTGGTCACCCTTGCCCAGGGTGATCGCCATGATCCCCCCTTTGCGCGGATTCCCGAAAGCCGTTAACGGTGTCTTCTTGACCTTCCCCTTCTCTGTAGCCATGACCACGAACCGGCCCTCGGTAAATTCCCGGACGGGAACAACGGACGTAACCTTTTCGTCACTCGAAAGCCCCAGCATGTTGACTATGGGTCTGCCTTTTGTTCGGCGTCCCGCCTGCGGCAGTTCGTGCACCTTCAGCCAGTGCAGTTTGCCTTCGCTTGTAAAGATGAGAAGATAGTCGTGCGTAGAGGCCACAAAGAGATGCTCTATGAAGTCTTCCTCTTTTGTTTCCGCGCCTGTCACGCCCTTGCCGCCGCGCCTTTGTTTTTTGTACGCGCTTACGGGAAATCTTTTCGTATACCCGGCATGGCTCACGGTTATGACCATGTCCTCTTCCGCTATAAGGTCTTCGATGTCTATGTCTTCCGCGGCGCCGGTGATCTCCGTCCTTCGAGCGTCTCCGAATTTGCTCTTAACTTCTTCTGTTTCATTTTTTATTATCTCCAGGACTTTCTTATCGCTGGCCAGAATGCCCTTAAGCTTTTCTATGAGCTTTAGAAGATCCAGGTATTCGTTCTCCAGTTTTGTCGTTTCGAGGTTGGTCAGCTGCTGCAGCCTCATCGCCAGTATCGCAAGCGCCTGTCTTTCGGAAAGAAGGAATTTTTTCATTAACCCGAGTCTCGCGGCTTCCGGATCTTTAGATTTCTTGATCAGCTTGACGACTTCATCAAGATTGTTGATGGCGATCTTGAGGCCTTCCAAAATATGCGCTCTTTCTTCGGCTTTTGCCAGATCATACCGGGTACGCCGAACGATGACTTCCTGGCGATGCTTTATGAACTCCTCTAGCATCTGCTTCAAGTTGAGGACCCTCGGCTGTCCGTTAACAATAGCAAGCATGATAACCCCGAAAGTATCCCTCATCTGCGTATGCTTGTATAGTTGGTTCATTATAACTTCTGTATTGACCCCGCGGCGAACATCAACTACTATCCGCATCCCGTCCCTGTCGGATTCATCCCGGATGTCCACTATCCCGTCTACCTTCTTGCCTTTGACAAGAGCGACTATCGAGGTGATGAGTCTTGTTTTGTTGACCTGATACGGGATCTCGGTGACCACCAGGCTCTCCTTGCCCTGCTTTTTCTGTTCCACGTGCACCTTCGCGTGCATCGTGAGAGAACCCCTTCCCGTTCGGTATGCCTGCAATATAGTATCCTTCCCGCAGATAAGCGCTGCGGTGGGGAAGTCGGGGCCCGTCACGATCTTTGCAAGAGCATCAACGCTGCAATCAGGGTGTTCGACCAGGTATGATACCGCGTCCGCGATCTCGGTTATGTTGTGCGGCGGGATATTTGTCGCCATTCCCACGGCTATGCCGCTTGAACCGTTAAGGAGAAGGTTCGGCAATACCGATGGCAGCACTTCCGGCTCCTTTAGCGACCCGTCGAAGTTGGGGCGCCATTCAACTGTATTTTTTTCTATGTCCATCAACATCCACTCTGTTATCCTATGCGTCCGGGCTTCGGTATAACGCATAGCGGCAGCAGAGTCTCCGTCGATAGAACCAAAGTTCCCCTGGCCGTCTACCAGGGGATACCTGAGCGAAAAGTCCTGGACCATCCGCACCAACGCGTCATAAACAGCCGAGTCTCCGTGCGGATGATATTTACCAAGCACTTCTCCGACTATTCTCGCGCATTTTTTGAAGGGCTTGTTGTGAACGATACCCATGTCCTTCATCGCGTACAGTATTCTGCGGTGTACGGGCTTCAAGCCATCCCGGACATCGGGCAAGGCCCTTCCCACAATTACGCTCATGGCATAATTGATATATGAGTTTTTCATCTCTTCTTCAACGCGTATCGGTATTATCTTTTCGTTCCTCGTGTACATGTGCTCTTCCTTTTCCTTTTTTGAGACCGCAATTTACGGAACAACGTGACGTAAGTTGTTTGGTCGAATTAAACCCCGCCCTTTTAGCGGTTCGCTCTTCAATAACCTTTTTCGCCCACCCAAAAGGGCGGGGTAAGTTCGGGCAGCAAACTTAGCTTCGCTATCGCTCGCTAAGTTTGGCCCTCACTTATATGTCCAGATTCTTAACATCTTTTGCGTTGTCCATTATAAATTTTCTTCGTGAAGGAACATCGTCCCCCATAAGTATCGTAAACATGTCGTCCGCCCCGGCAGCATCCTCCACCGTCACCTTTTGCAGGGTCCTTCTTTCGGGGTCCATCGTTGTCTCCCACAGCTGTTCGGGGTTCATTTCTCCAAGACCTTTGTATCTTTGTACTGTCATGCCCTTTTCCCCCGCCTGGAGAACATATTTCATAAGCTCTTTCAGGGAAAATACATCCTCCTCCTCGTTGAGCCTAAAAAGAGGCTTTTCTTCCTGTTTTTCTCCTTTTTGGCCTTTCTTTGCTCCGCTCGTTGATGCTCCCTTGATTCCTTCTTCCTCGGACACTTTTTCATAATCCGCTATGTCCATGCCAAGCTTGGCCAGCTCTTTGGTGATCTTTTCCACTTCCCTTGCTTCATAAAACTCCTGCACCACGACCGTGGAGGCTTGCTTGTCCCCTCCACCCTCCTCTCCCATTTCCATCTCGGCCGTGCCATCCTTGGCGCGTATTTTAGCCAGATCGTCGTCAGAGAACAAATATTGGACTTCTCCCTCCACTGTTACTCTGTATAATGGAAGTTTTTTGGTTTTTTCGTCCCTTAATTTAAGATATTTGCTGAATTGCACTCCACGCCGCTCTATTCCACCTGTGAGCTTCTCCAGCTTGATCAGAAGTTCCATCAATTCCTTTAGCTTCTTTGTTGGTATCTCTTTTTTTTCTTTAACCTGCTCAACTTTGTGCCCCTCAACTCCTTCGTTGATCAGAAAGGTCTTCATTTCAGCTTCGGTGCTTATATACTCCTCATTTTTCCCCCGCTTAACCCTGTACAGCGGTGGTTGAGCGATGTAGATGAACTCCTTTTCCACGATATCCCTCATCTGGCGAAAAAAGAAAGTCAACAGAAGCGTCCTTATGTGGGATCCGTCAACGTCCGCGTCACACATAAGTATAATTTTGCCATATCTCAATTTTTCTATGTTGAACTCTTCTCCGATGCCCGCCCCCAGCGCCGTTATTATCGTCTTTATTTCCTCATTGCTGAGCACCTGTGTAAGCCTCGCTTTTTCCACGTTGAGTATCTTACCCTTAAGCGGCAGTATTGCCTGATACCTTCTGTCCCGCCCCTGCTTCGCGGAGCCTCCGGCAGAATCTCCCTCAACTAAGTATATCTCCGTCAATTCCGCGTCCGTTTCAGAACAGTCGGCAAGCTTTCCCGGAAGTGACCCGCTGTCAAGCGCACCTTTTCTCCGTGTCAGGTCTCTTGCCTTTCTCGCGGCTTCCCTTGCCCTGGCAGCTGTCAGTGCTTTTTTTGCTACCTTGCCGGCCACCGCGGGGTTCTCCTCCAGATATGCCCCCAGCATTTCATTAACGGCAGCTTCAACTATGCCTTCCACTTCCGAGTTTCCCAGTTTTGTTTTTGTCTGTCCCTCAAACTGCGGATTTGGTATCTTGACGCTTATGACCGCCGTAAGGCCTTCTCTCGCATCGTCTCCGGAGAGCCCTTCATCCTTGACGATCCCTCTTTTTTTCGCGTAATTCTTTATTGTCCGGGTCAAAGCGGATTTGAATCCCGTAAGATGCGTTCCCCCTTCAGTCGTGGAAATGTTATTAACAAAGCTGTATATATTTTCCGCGTACCCTTCGTTGTATTGCATTGCCACCTCAAGCACTAACTGATCTTTTTCCTTTTCTAGATATATTATTTTACTGTGCAGCGGCTTCTTTTTCTGGCTCATATATTCAACAAAAGAAGAGATCCCGCCTTTGTAGAAAAACTCCACCTTCTTATCTGTTCTTTCATCCTCGAGGCTTATCTTTACTCCTTTATTCAGAAAAGCAAGCTCTCTCAGGCGGGTGGACAGGATATCGTAAGAAAAAATATTATCCTCTTTAAATATCTCTTCGTCCGGCCGGAACGTTATGGTCGTTCCGGTCGCCTTAGACTTTCCTACCGTTTTTAGTTTGGAGTTTACTTTTCCCCTTTTGTATTCCTGGTGATGTATTTTCCCCTCTCTTGTTACTTCCACTTCCAGCCATTCAGAGAGAGCATTAACAACGCTGACACCCACGCCATGCAACCCGCCCGAGACCTTATAAACCCTGTGATCAAACTTTCCCCCCGCGTGGAGCGTGGTCAGAACAACCTCTACCGCCGGTATTTTCTGCGTGGCGTGTATGCCTGTCGGTATGCCCCTTCCGTTATCTCTAACGGTAATACTTTCGTCAGAGTGGATCACAACATCTACCTTGTCGCAATATCCTCCCATGACCTCATCTATAGAGTTATCTACAACCTCATAAACCAGATGATGCAGCCCCCTCTTGCCCGTATCTCCTATATACATAGCCGGGCGTTTTCGGACAGCTTCCAACCCCTCCAGCACCTGGATGGTGGTTGCATCATATTTTTTGGAATCCGCTTTTCCTTCTTTTTTAGGCGGTTGTTTTTTCTCGTCTTTAACTTTGGTCATTTTTATCCTTTCGTAATTCTTTCTCTTATTCTTCTATTGTCCCCACCCTAAAACGGATGTCTAGTACTTTTTTCTTTCCGGTGTAATTCTCATTAAATTTTTGGATTATATTTTTCTTCTCAAGTGTCAGCTGATAAAGCCATGTGGAGTTTTCTACAAGTATCAGCAGCGTTCCTTTTTTAAAACTCAGCGGACATGCATGGTCTTTCGCCTTTTCTCCCACAGACAACTGCCACGCATCCTGGACGGCGTTGCCCTTTTTGACGGTCCCCTGTTCCCACTTCCTTAGAAGATCGTCCAGTATTCCGCGCACATGTCTGGCTTCTCTACCGTTTGTCATTTTCTTTAAGAGGTAAGTTGCATCGGAAGAACGACATATGTATACTCTTCGCCAATCCTGACAACTCCCGGCTTATTGGAATCGTTTACCTCAAAAACTATCTCTTCTCCAGACAGGCTTTTAAGCACATCGATCAAATATTTCGGGTTAAAACCTATCTCTACTTCGCCGGCCCCGGTATAATCGATATCCAACTCTTCCTTTGCTTCTCCCAAATATGGAGTGTTCTTAGAGATGGTCAGTTTTTTCTTTTTTATACTGAGTTTTATGGCCATCGAATCCTGGTCGGTAAAAATACTTGCCCTCCTGGTCGCTGCTAAAAACTCTTCCCGGGAAACCGTAAGTTCTTTTGATGATTTTTCAGGTATTACTTTTTTATAGTTAGGATATTCCCCCTCTATTAACCTTGACAGTATAAAGCAGTTTGGGAACTCAAAAAGAACCTGGTTGTCGCCAAACTTTATTTTTACCTCCCCTTCCTCGGTAAGCATCCTTTTTACTTCCTGTATGGTTTTGTTCGGTATTATGACCGCACGCTCTACCATAGTTTTTTTATCGAGGGTTTTATTGCTCACTGCAAGTCTGCGCCCGTCGGTCGCTACTACCCTTACAATATCACCTGTCACTGTCAATAATATTCCATTTAGCACATATCGTGTATCATCCCTACTTATGGCAAAATCTGTCAGGTTAAGCATTCCCCTTAAACTCTCTTGTGACATCACAATAGCATCTTTATCCTTAAATAAAGGAAGTTGTGGAAACTCCTCTTTAGGAAGACCTATGATCTTAAATTGGGCTTTCCCGCTTTTAATAGACACAAAGTTATTCTTTTTCATAGCTAAGGTGATCTCACTGCCGTCCGGAAGCGCTTTTATAATATCAAAGAACTTTTTTGCTGGAACAGTTATAGCTCCCTGTTGTTCTATTGTGACCGGTATGGTGGCGCATATACCCAGATCAAGGTCAGTTGCTGTAAGTTTTAGCTTATTATCTTCCGCTTCCAATAGAACATTACTTAGAACGGGCAAACTGCTTTTTTGAGAAACTGCGTTCTGTACTGTCTGTATGCCCTCCATTAGGGCATCTTTTGTGATTGTAAGGTCCATTTTACCTCCCCATCGCTATTTTCTGTTGTTTCTTCTTAATTAAAGAGATAAACAGTAATCGTAGTTGTTGTAGTAAGGCCTGTTAATTTGTGTATAACTACATAAACTGTTTAAAACACATAACTTAAACTCTTAACAACCTGTGGATAACATTATTTGGTTTGTGTGGAGAACCTGTTAGTAAGAGGTGTTTTTATCCACAAGTTATCCACAGCTATCCTTTTATGAGACTTGTTAGTTTTTCTACAGTAGCGCGGGTTTCGTCGCTATTCTGTAGTTCTTTGTTTATTTTATCACAGGCATGGAGGACGGTTGTATGATCGCGACCTCCAAAAAATCCTCCTATATCCGGGAAAGAATAATCCGTCAATGAGCGGGATAAATACATAGCCACCTGACGAGGATACACTATCGAACGCGAACGTTTTTTTGTCTTCATATCAGCGTCTGTAATGTTGAAATATCCCGCCACCACAGTTTGTATAAGATCTATTGATATTTTTTTCGCGCCAACGGAGATCATACCTTTTAAGACCTGGCGCGCCATATCTACGGAGATGTCCCCCCCCGTAAGTTTTGCGTAAGCCACAACACGAATAAGAGCGCCTTCCATTTCCCGGATATTAGACTTTATATTCTCCGCCAGAAAATATAAAACCTCCTTTGAAACTTTTACAGATTCATTCTCGCATTTTTTTTCCATTATTGCTATACGGGTCTCAAAATCCGGCAGCTGTATGTCCGCGATCAGCCCCCAGGCGAAGCGGGAGACTATCCGTTCTTCCAGGGCTTTGATCTCCTGAGGAGAGCGGTCGCTGCAAAGAACTATTTGCTTGTGCGAATCATGAAGAGCGTTGAACGTGTGAAAGAACTCCTCCTGTGTTGAGTTTTTACCCGCGATAAACTGTATGTCATCAACAAGGAGGACGTCGACGTTCCTGGCCAGGTCCCGGAACTTCTCCGTCTCCTTCTTACGGATAGCGGCTATCAGCTGATTGGTAAATTCTTCACTGGTGATGTAAAGTACTTTCGCGCGCGGATATCTCGCGTGTATTTCGTGGCCCATCGACTGCATAAGGTGAGTCTTACCAAGGCCGACACCGCCATAAAGAAAAAGAGGGTTATATACTTTTGAAAGTTTTTCGCAGACCGCCATCGCGGCGGCGTGGGCGAAGCGGTTGTTTGATCCTACGACAAAATTGTCAAACGTGTACCGAGGGTTGAGTCCTATTTTCTGATAACGACTTTCCGGAACCGGACGAGGACCCCCAAACACCGAGCGCAGCCAGCCTACCCCGTACTCTTTTTCCTTGTCCCCTTTTTCGGGCGGCGAAGAAACTCCGACAGCCGTAGCCGGCGCGCGAGACGACATAGTTTTTCCGGGCGAAGGATCGGAGCCAGCGGCTACCGGCGGGGATGGATTATTTTCTGAGGGAACCACGGCAACGATAGAAAAATGAAGGTCAAGATTTTTGCCCGCAGCCTGCTGGATAGCAGTTTTGATCAGACTGATATATTTCTCCCTGATCCACAGCTCAAAAAAATTATTAGGAACGCCGAGGGTGATGGAACTGTCATTTGCCGCGACCTGTTTTATTGGAAGAAACCAGGCAGAGAAGACCTGGTCATTAACTTCTGACTTAAGGATAGAGAGGGCATTGGTCCAAATATTTTCCATTTTATAGCGGGCCTTGACAGTTAAAAGTTATCAACACAAAATCAGGAAAAACACACACGTAATCAACGAGATATCAACAAGTTATCCACAGGGCGTGGATAGTGGCGATGACATTTGAAAAATATTATATACGGTCGCACGGGGCAATGCAAGAGTTTTTTTCAGAGATATTCGGAAAAAGGGAACGATGAGAAGGCGAACGTCTTAGAGGGCGCGACAAGTGAAGCGGCGCGCAAGAGCAACAATGCGCTTGACTTCAAATAAAGTTATGCTATAATCATTAATCCAAAAAGCTAAATATGAATAATACAAAGGAGTTTTCGTGAAAAAGAATCTGACAACAAAATCGAACCTGAAAAGAAAGAGAAAGCACGGGTTTCGCAAAAGAAGCAGCAGCAGCACCGGAACGGCCATTTTGAACCGCAAACGCAGGAAGGGAAAGAAAGTTCTTTCCGCGTGAAGATCGAGCACGTATTGAAAGCACGGGAATTTTCCCGGATCCTGCAGAAAGGCAGGAAAGTGTCGGGGCAGCTCCTTGCGCTGTATATAGAGCACAATGCTCGCGGAAACAGGGTAAAAGTGGGCATTATCACGCCAAAAAAATGTATTCCCACCGCGGTTAGAAGAAATTACATAAGAAGATGCATATATGCCCATTTTAGGGACCCGAAAGAAGGCGTCAGGCTCGGGACGACCGTCGTTGCCAGGATAAAAGGTAACACCCGCGGGACAAATAAAAAGCCCCTGGCGGCAATCTTGAGAGGCGAGCTTAGAAATTTGACGGAAAAGGCCGGAGTTTTGCAATGAAAAAAGCGATTATTTTAATTCTAAAAGGGTACAAAAAAGTTGTAAGCCCTTTGTTTATAAAGAGTTGCAGGTTTTATCCCACATGTTCCGAGTATGCCCTGACGGCAGTTGAAGGGCATGGTGTTTTTAAAGGAGCCCTGATGACGGGGTGGCGCATCTTAAGGTGCAATCCTTTTTCGCGCGGAGGATACGATCCTGTGCCGGAACAAAAAATTGTAGCCCAGAAACGCTCGGACATGAAAAGTGAAGCAAAAATAAGTGCATAAAAAGAACGAACATATTTAAGGAGCAAGATGGAAAAAAGGATGATAGCAGCGATAGCTTTGTCACTTCTGATATTGGTGGGGTTTCAGATGCTAAAGCCGAAACCAGCGCCGGTAATGAGCACTCCCGCACAAGCGGCGCATACACAGGAGCCCGCAGGAACAACTATGCAGGGAGGAACACTCCCAGCAGGCACAACCCGGACAGAGGATCAGACAAGAGGGGAACAGCCCGTACAGGAAGAACTTACAGAAATAACCCTGGATCAGGTTGGCATGGTGTTTTCTAATGTAGGAGGCAGTCTAAAAGAATTATACCTTCTGCGGAACGGAACCGGAGGACCGGAGGAGCCGCTGTTCGATATAAGTGCCCCCGAAATAAGGCCTTTTACGGTAACCATACCCATGGCCAGAGGCATAGAAAGACAGGAATTTAGCCTGAAGAAGTCCGAAAACGGTCTTAACTATACGATTTCAAGGCCTGGTTTGATAGAAATATCCAAGAGATACACTGTCGACCCAGCCCTGAATCAGATAGGAATGGAGTTATCTATAAAGAATCTGTCCGGAAAGAAAGCTACATTTTCCTATCAGATGGTAGGTCCCTCTAACTTGACGGAGGCCGGAGGGGTAGCAGGGCGTAATTTTTTGATGGCATACACAATGGTAGATGGGGAGCTTTGGAAAGCAAAACCATCCAAGAATGTACAGTCAAAGACGGGAAACATATCCTGGACGGCACTAAAAAACAGATATTTTGCAGTAATCTTGAAGCCGATAACCCCGCCAGCAACCGCCGTAGTAGTCACGACAAACAAAAATGAATTGGAAACGATACTGACAAGCGCGGATATTACGCTTAGCCCCGGAGAAACATTGTCGGAAAAGTACATTATGTATGCAGGCACGCTTGACTCCAAGAAAATAGCATCTCTTGGGACTGACATGCAGGGGCTAGTCGACTATGGGTTTTTTGGAGGAGTGAGCAAAGCTTTGCTCACCGTACTGAGATTTTTCCATAAGGGGGTTAAAAACTGGGGTGTAGCCATAATTCTGCTCACGTTATTGATCAACGTTGTTCTGTTTCCACTTACTTTGAAAAGCTTTTCTTCGATGCACCAGATGAAGGCCATACAGCCGCACATACAAAAGCTGAAAACGCTCCATAAGGACAATCCGCAGAAACTTAACAAGGAAACGATGGAACTCTATAAGCAGAATAACGTTAACCCTCTGGGTGGATGTTTGCCAATGCTGCTTCAGATGCCCATTTTCATAGCCTTATATCAGGGATTGATGCGTTCTGTAGAGCTTAAAGGGGCGTCCTTTCTGTGGATAAAAGACCTCTCTAAGCCGGATGCGGTTTCTCTGCCTTTCACTCTGCCTGTACTTGGAAATCACATAAATATATTACCGCTGCTGATGGTGGGCATGATGGTCGTCCAGCAGAAGATCTCCCAAGGGGTTTCTGGCGCGGGAATGACAGACGATCAGGCCAGCCAGCAGAAGATGATGATGCTTATGATGCCCCTTTTCTTCGGGTTTATGTTCTACAAAATGCCGTCAGGATTGGTGCTCTACTGGCTAACAAACACCATCCTGATGACGATAGAACAGACGGCAATCTCCAGAAAAATGAACAAAGGCTGATAAAACCATGACAAGTCAGGAGAAAACCATAGTGGTAGAAGCTATTACCGTTGAAGAAGCCATAAAGAAGGCGCTTAAAACCCTCCATGTCAAAAAGTCCGAAGTGTCCATCAAGGTGCTTAAAGAGGAACATAAAGGGCTGTTTGGGATGGAGGGTGCGCATAGAGCAAAGATCAGAGTCACCGTAACTTCCCACTGATGCACCCCGCTAAGTTATCCAAGAAATGTTAATAACCTGTTCATAACTCCGTAAATGCTTTATAAATGCTTGGTTGCGGCATGTTTACACTCGAATAGAGAGACTTTAGAGGTTTCCCTTCGGGTTGTTTCTCTCACGAAAATAATGGAACGAGGCGTTCGAGGAACTGCTGTAGCACAACAGGCTCTCTCGGGCGGTTTCTCTGCGTGACGAAAGAAGCAAGGTGATCGAGGAACTGCTGCAGAAAACTTTTTCGCAGGCAGCAGTTTCTCTTCACAAAGATAAGTTGGAGCGGTGCTCGAGGAACAACCCTGACAACAAGCTTGCGGGGGATGTTTCCACGTGGAAACCAACCAGCAAGCTTGCTTGCTGGTTG
>CAZUYM010000001.1:0-37582 GCA_964624805.1 uncultured Planctomycetia bacterium | reverse complement strand
TGTAGACTGCTGCCTCCCACTGGCCATAAGCTTCTTGAATGGATGGATTGTTACTTATCGCTTCCTCTGTAAACCCTTGAAGAGTTTCCACTGTATATTTCTGCGGGAAATCCTGTAAATTTTCCACCGGCTTTTCCTGAGCATATCCACTGGGAGCTATAATCATTATGCTCATCAGCAAAACCCCTAATGTCAGAGATCTTTTCATTTGTTTTCCCTCGCTCTTTGGACGGTCTATCCTTTCCGCCGACATTTTATATTTCAATGAGGCCTACTTCCTGAATCTTTTTAACAATCGCGTTATCTCTTCTATCTTTTCTTTTTTATCAAGCGCGGATCCCGCCTTAAGGCTTTCCGATACACACATTTGAAGATGTTTTGAGAGGATATTATCCTCAACACGCAAAATGGCTCCTACGACCGAGTGCAGTTGTGTCAGTATATCAACACAATACCGCTCATCCTCGATCATCTTTTGTATGCCACGTATCTGCCCTTCGATACGCTTCAGGGCGACTTGTTGCTCTTTGTGGGTTGTCTTTTTATTCATAGTATCTCCACTTTAAGTATACCATACCCCCCTAGGGTATGCAAGCATAACAACGGATTATTCATATTAAGGTATTTCGGGAGCTTACTACAGGTTCGGGTAGGTGCTGGCGTTACGCTTTATCAAGTTCTTCTGACGCCTCAGAGACTATTTCGTCTATGAGCTCTTTAACGGTAACTATTTTATTTATTCTTGAGACATTGGTGCCGGCGAAGACCACTGCGTTGTCGATGTCCCCTTCCACGGCATCTATAAGGCCTTTGGCAATGCAAAACTGAACGGTAGCTGGGTCGCAGGTCCTGAGGCATTGATAGTTGCAATCGAACTTTTTTCTCTCTCCTCGCAGGACATCATCAAGAAACTTTGTTCTTATTGCTTTTGCCGGCATGCCCACCGGACTTTGTATGATAACCAGGTCACCCCCATCCGAATCGAGATAAAGCTGCTTGAACTCCTCAGCCGCCGTACATTCTTCGGTAGCGACGAACCTGGATCCTATCTGCACCCCTTTTGCCCCGAGTTTCAAAAAATGGGCTACGTCCTTGCCATCAAATATGCCGCCTGCCGCTATAACTGGAATGCTGACGCTGTACTTTTCTTCGTATTCATCCACAAGTTCCAGGACTTCTTTTACCGCGTTCTCTAATAAGGGTTCTTTCTGGATCGTGTCTTTTTGGGCTTTCAGCTCTTCCAGGCTGTATCCGGCTATATGTCCGCCGGATAGCGGCCCCTCAACTATAATAGCGTCAGGGAAGCGATTGTACCTCCTCTGCCAGGTTTTCAGGAGAAGCTTCCCGCCTCTTGCCGAGGCTATGATGGGAATAAGTTTCGCTGATGACCCTTCAGCGTATTCCGGCAGGCTTATGGGCAGTCCCGCGCCGGAGATGATAAAATCTGTCTTCTCCTTTACTGCGGCCCTCACCATGTCCTCATAATTGCTCAGAGCCACCATTATGTTCACACCTATGACTCCGCTCGAAAGTTTTTTCCCCAGCCTTATTTCTTTTTGAAGATACTCGCGGCAGGACTTGGGCACATCCGCGCGGTTCTCGGGCGTATCCGGAGGAAGCCCGACGCTGGCTATAGTGCCCGCACCGCCGCAATCCGCTACCGCCGCCGCAAGAGGCGCCATGCTGACCCGGACTCCCATCCCCCCCTGTATTATGGGGACTTTAAGCTCGAGATCGCCTATCATCAATGGTTTTAAAGTATTTTTCATAATATTTCCTGAGCGTTTATTCTAACTTACATTTATATTACACCAAAACGCCGATATTTCCAAGCCGTATTATACTCTCGAATACCGTACAAATCAACTGTTTAAAATACTGCTGCCGGGACAGCTTTTCGCCTCAACGGATAGTTTCCCCATCATTCTCCCTTTTCTAAAAGCGCGACCACGTAAACATATTTCAGGGGTATATCGCCCGTATTCTTCACATCATGTTTGGTGCCGGGAGGGATATATACCAGCTCCTTTTCCTCGACACACATAGCGCCTGTACCTTCACAAACTATCTCCCCCCGCCCTTCGAGTACTATTAAAGTTTCCTCCCTGGAATCAGCAATGTGTTCCCCCACAGATTCTCCCGGAAGAAGGACAACGCTTCCAGATTTCATGGTAAGTGTCTCGGGCGGTCCGGCAAGCAATCGCTGGTATTTTCCCTCGCCGGTTATCTTGATCTTTAAAGGTTCCATCCTGACTCTCTCGTTTATTTTTTATTTATCAGGGACGCGCTGTACCCGGCCCCGAAACCGTTATCAACATTAACTACAGTGACCCCCGGCGCGCAGCTGTTGAGCATCGTAAGAAGCGGCGCGAGACCCTGAAAGTTGGCGCCGTAACCTACGCTTGTCGGAACAGCTATGACCGGACGGCTTACAATGCCTCCCACTATGCTCGGCAAAGCGCCGTCCATTCCCGCGACGACTATAACGACATTCGCTTTTTGCAGTTTCTTGCGGCTCGACAGCATCCGGTGTATTCCCGCTACCCCTATGTCATATACGCGGTCGACACTGTTACCCATCATTTCGGCGGTCACCGCGGCCTCTTCCGCGACGGATATATCCGCGGTTCCGGCAGAAACCACAATTATGGTCTTACCCGATGTCTTTTTCTTTTTACCGGCAAAAATTATTCCCGCTTCTTCGTAATAAACCGCGTCTTTCCGTATTTCTTTCACGGCCTCATATATTTCCGCTGATGCCCGCGTAGCCATCATGATACCCGGAGCTTTGCGCCTTTTGAAGATACCCGTTATCTGCTTAATACTTTTCCCCCTGCAGAATATTACCTCGGGGAACCCTTTTCTCAGATCCCTGTGAGAATCCAGTTTCGCGAAACCTATATCGTCATACGGAAACCCCTTCAAAGCGTCCATCCCCCCCGCGACGCCGGTCTTTCCCGATCTAACATCCTGCAGTATCTTTTTTATTTTTTTTCTTTCCATGACAGGTTCTCGTTCATGCTTCCGGTCCGGTACCCCTCGATATCCACGGTTATGTAGGAATACCCTATATCTTTCATCTTTTTTATTATTTCCGCTCTCTCTCCTTTGTCTAAAAATCGAGGCAGGTCAACTACGGGGACCTCTATTCTGGCGATACTCCCGTGCACCCTTACCCTCAGCTGAGCGAATCCAAGACCGAGTAGAAGTTCTTCCGCTCTGGACACTTTAAGAAGCTCTTCTGCGGTGATCGGGGTGCCGTATGGGAACCTTGATGAAAGACAGGCAAAAGATGGTTTATTCCACGTAGAGAGCCCCAGCTCTTTTGAAAAATATCTGATCTCATCTTTTGTCAGTTTGCTCTCTTTTAGGGGACTCCTGATCCCGAGTTCCTCCACCGCTTTCATCCCGGGCCGGAAATCGTCTATATCATCAAGATTAGACCCTTCAGAAACAAACTTCATCCGGTGCTGCCGCGCCAACTCTTTCATTTTTGAAAACAACTCTTTTTTACAATAATAACATCTCTCGGTAGTATTGGCGGTAAAATTCCGGTCCTTAAGCTCGTCCGTAAACATCTTTATCTGCTCTACCCCTAGATCCAGGCAGAGTTTTTCGGCCGCCAGATCTTCCCTTTCGGGATAAGTAGCTGAGGAGGCGGTTACCGCGATAACCTTGTCTTTGAGCACATCCGAAGCCACTTTCAGGAGAAAAGTGCTGTCTACCCCTCCTGAAAAAGCCACAAGAGTGCTTTCCATCTCTTTCAATACGCCCTTAAGAGACTCATATTTCGATACGGCTTCTCTCTTCTGCATGGAAATATCATACATTTTTTGAGGAAAATAGTAAAGAACTGCCTTTTGGGACCATGCCGGCGTTTTTCCTTCCAATATGCTCCAAAGTCGGTATATAATATCGTTTGTATTTTATTAAGGAGGAATCATGAGAATGGTCATTGTCGGAGCCGGAATGGTCGGTTACAGCCTTGCTGAATATTTCTCAGGCCTGAACCACAGCATTACGGTAATTGAAAAAGATAAAGCTCTTTGCGAACACATCAATAACAAACTTGATGTTTTCGTTGTAGAGGGCGTAGGCTCAAGCCCGGCCGTCCTTGATGAAGCGGACATAAAATCGGCGGACCTCGTTATTGCCGTTACTCCCAGCGACGAGACAAATCTTCTGGTCTGCAACTTTGCTATGCAGAACGGCGTTAAAAAACGTATCGCCAGGGTCAAATCGGACCTTTACACCGAGAACACGCCTAATATCAGCCTGGAAACACTGGGGGTCACCAGTGTTATCGAACCGGAACGCGAGGTAATGCAGCGCATCCTCCAGTACGTTGAACTTCCCGATGTTATTGAAACTGCGAATTTCCAGTCTAACAACATATATCTTCGCGGCTACCGGGTGACCGAAGACATGCCTATCGCCCACAAAACTATCGCCGAAGTCAGGCAGATGGCTGAAGAGTCACCAATACTTTTCGTCGTCCTGGTCCGGTCGGGAGAGTCTCTCCTCCCCAGAGGCGATCAGAAACTTCTTCCGGGCGACAAGATCGTGGCTATGATGCCTAAGGACTCTTTTAAGACTTTCCTTTCCCTTATAAATCGTAAAGCTTCAAAGATGAAAAAGATCATCGTCTCAGGAGATACCTTAACCGCCGTACATCTCGCCGAAGCGTTACAGCCATTATGCGAGCAGGTAATACTGGCGGATCCGGACCTGGAACACGGCCGTACGGCAGCGGCGGGCCTTCACGGCGTGGAAGTTTTTCATATAGACAGCACTGACACCGACATGCTTGAAGAGATAAACATCAGCCATGCCGATTGTTTTATCGCGGCGGGAAAAGACGCAGAGGACAATATCATGTCATGCCTCCTGGCGAAAGTAGAAGGCGCGAAAATGGTCATCGCCCTGCGTGAGGATAAACGCTATGACAGACTGTTCACCACCCTCGGTATGGACCATATCATATACCCGCAGGAGATCACCTTGAACGCGATAATAGAAAAGAGTCAGCTGGTTTCTATCAGAACCCACCTTCAGCTTAAGACGGCTGACCTTGAGGTCCTGCGCATTAAAGTCCGAAAAGAAAGCCCTGTCGCTGGCAAGTCGCTTAAGGCTCTCGACAAAACTTTTAAAAAATCCATTACCGTCGGGTGCCTGATCCGGGACAATGAGGTGATCATACCTCAGGGTGATACTATCCTGAACGAAAACGATGAAGTTATGGTATTGAGCCGTAAAGAGAATATCGCTCTGGTAAACAAAGTTTTCAAGCCTAAGGACTGATCCTATACCCGGATAATACCCCATGAATAAACGTTTTATTACATATTCTATCGGCAAGCTCCTCGAGATACTCGCCCTGGTACTGCTCATACCGGCGGGGATAGCTTTTTTTGAGATACCTTCAAAAGTCTTTCCTGATGTCCTTTTAAATTACAAGCTCCTTGGTTTTATCATCGCGATAGTTTCCTCTCTCATCTGCGGCAACTGCCTCAAGCTTGTCGGAAGCAAGGAACTCAAGGGGACCGGCATACGCGAAGGCTTCGCTATCGTTACTTTCGGATGGATCATCCTTACCCTTTTCGGCGCGATACCCCTTTTCGTGTATTTTATGTCGCAAGTAGAGGCAACGACGGCAACCACTGTAATCCGCTCGTTCACCGACTCCTATTTTGAGATCATGAGCGGATTCACGACTACCGGGGCGAGCATACTGACAGATATAGAGGTACTGCCGCGCGGGATATTGTTCTGGCGCAGCATGACCCACTGGCTCGGCGGCATGGGTATAGTAACTCTGGCTCTGGCAATACTGCCGGCTTTCGGCATAGCCAGTTACCAGATGTTCCGGGGCGAAGTGCCGGGGCCTTCTTCTGAACGGCTAAAACCCCGTCTCGCCCAGACCGCCAAGATCTTGTGGGGTGTATACGCGCTGCTCACTCTAGCCGAAGTCATTCTTCTTAATATCGGCGGCATGTCCGTTTTCGATTCACTGTGCCACGCTTTCGGGACCATGGCTACCGGCGGGTTTTCCACAAAAAACGCGTCTATCGCGGCATACAACAGCGCTTTTATCGACTGGGTCATAATCATCTTCATGTTTTTCGCCGGAATGAACTTCATTATCCATTACCAGGTGCTTTTCGCAAGAAAATGGAGTCTTGTGAAGACCGACCGGGAGTTCCGGTTCTATGCCGGAGTTATCCTGTTAGCGATCGTGATCGCTACCGTTGTCCTGCAAACACGGGGCATAGCTCCAAAGGAACAGATAGAAGGAAGTTTCCGCAGCCAGCCTATACAGGAAAACATGATAGCTAAAAAGATGATACAACAGGAAGAAAAGCTTGATTCGGTCCACGACACAGTGCGTTACGCGGCTTTCCAGGTGGTCTCCATCACCACCACTACCGGCTATTCAACCGCCGATTTCGACATGTGGCCGAACCTTATCCGGTTTATGCTGGTTATCCTTATGTTCTGCGGAGGCTGCGCCGGATCTACCGGGGGCGGAATGAAAATGATCCGGGTCATGGTAGGTATCAAAACCGCGTGGCGTGAGATGAAGACCCTGATACAACCGCGGCTTATTTCTCCTATCAAGATAGCGGAAAAAGGGATTGAAGAAAAACAGGTGGCTAATATTGTGGGATTTATCGCGCTTTTTCTGGGGTGCTTTGTGTTCTTTTCCGGAGTGATGAGTTTTCTGATAAGCGATTTTACTACTGCCGTCACGTCGGTCATCGCCACTATGTGTAACATCGGTCCGGGACTTTCCGGTATCGGGGCTACAGAAAACTATGCCTGGATCCCGATCTCCGGGAAATGGGTCCTCTCCCTCTGCATGCTTCTCGGAAGGCTGGAGATCTACACAGTCCTTATAGCCCTCGCGCCGATCTCGTGGAAGAAGTAATTAAATCCTAAGATCCGTTCGAATATAAACTCAAAATCCAAAACCCAAAATCCAAAAGAATTCCTAGATCCAAAATCCAAAAACGCCATGTTTTGGATTTAGTCATTTGGATTTCATTTGTCATTTGAATTTTGACATTGGGATTTTATCTGGTGTGTGGACTGTTGTCTGTCGACTATCGGCAAGCAAAGTACTAGATCCCCTCCCCCTGCTTGAATCCGCCTTTTTCGCCGATCTTACACTCAAGTTTACCCTGGAGACCTTTCGTTATATCAAAGTGGTGCGGATTGACAGGTAGACCGTTTTCCTCTATATAGTTTTGAGCCTGTTTATGTGTCCAGTCAATAATTGGATGCAGCCTGTACAAGCCGTTCTTATATTCGAATATATGTGATTTTGAACGTTCGGAAGTCTGGAAACCCATTATTCCCCTGACCCACACGGTCGCGCCTAATTCCCTGAACGCCCTGTTCAGGGGTTCATGCTTGGTTATATCTAAAAACTTTTCGAATTTTTTGTCTTTGCTTAGCCAGAGATCCCCGTGCAGCGCCTGCATTCTTTTTATACTCATACTGGCCTGATAATACCTTATGTCAACGCCTTCTGATTGCATCCTGTCCACGAAAATATAGGTCTCTTTGGAATAATGTCCGGTATCGACGAATATCGTCGGCACCGATCCTCCCAGGGCCTTTTGCACAAGAGCCGGAATTACGCGCGATGTACGTCCTCCGCTGGTCGTTGCCACTATGCCGCTCTTGAATTTTTTACCGACCCATTTTATCCGTTCTATCGGCGTCAAATCCGCTAAAATATCATTGATCTCTTTGGCTTTTTTTTCAAAAGTTTCCATGACCGGCATATTCCCTAATTTGCTTCTTTTTCTCCTATAGCTTTCAGAAAATTTTCTTTCCCCATCTCGTCTATCAATAACGCTAATCTTTGTCTGGTCTTAGCGTTGTTTTTGAAGAATTCCACTACTTTCTCGATCACATCCATACCCTCATCCTCGGTATAGACCTTGCTGAGTTTTATCCCCTCATGCGGAGTTTTGCCTCCGCATCCGCCCACGTATACGATGTAACCTGCTCGTTTCTCGGGATGGTTTACATCAACCGCGCCGTGCAGGCCGAACTCTGTTCCCTGGACCCGGGTACAGGTATTCGGACACCCGGAAATAGATATCTTGAACTTATGCGGAAGATGCATGCCGCATTTTATCCCGCGTTCGTTTTCCAGTCTCTCAAACAGTGAGATCGTGCTAACAAGACCTCTTTTGCACCAGTTCTTGCCCGGGCAGCATGTGATCGCCCTCAGTCTGGGGCCGCAGGCCCCCACATCGATCCCGGAAGCTATTATTTCCTTCTCCACGTTGTCGACATCTTCAAGTTTTATGTTAGGTATCTCTATGCCCTGCCTTACGGTACAATGCAGCGCCCCTCCGGCATATTTTCTCGCGATATCCCCTAACTTTTCAAGGTCATCACTTGTGCAATTCCCCGCCGGGAACCTGGTCCTTAACGTGACATGGCCCTTTTCCCGGGCCTGAAGAAATCCCCTTTCTTTCAGCGCGTCATAATCTATTTCATGGCTTGCCATTTCCCCTCCTGTTCCTTCTTTTAAAAACGCATTGCCTTCCTGATGGCTGTTTTGGTATTCTTTATATCTTCGCCGGTATGAGCGAACGATATAAAATCAGCTTCATATTCTGAAGGCGCGAGCAACACCCCGTTCGAGAACATTTTTTTGTAAAATTTTCCGAAGTCCCCTCTTCTGGCGAACTTAATGCTGAACATCGACCCGTATCTCGAGACTTCCAGGGAATGTCCGTTGTCTTTAGATTCTTTTGTGAACGTGTCTGCCAGCTGGCGCACCCTCTCCTCGAGATCTTTATAACGGCTTTTGTTCTTTGACAATACTTTCAGCGCCGCTATGCCGCTATTCATTACGACCGGGTTCCCGCCAAACGTCGAAGCCTGATATACCTTTCCTTCCGGCGCGAGACATTTCATTATTTTTTTGCTGCCTCCGTAAGCGCCCACGGGGAGCCCTCCGCCTATGATCTTTCCCAGGCAATACAAGTCCGGTTTAATGCCCAGCTCGTCCGACAGCGCGGCGAAGGAGAACCTGAAAGCCGTTATGACTTCGTCAGAGATAAGTAGCGTTCCATATTTGCGAGTAAGTTTTCTTATGTGCTTCAGAAAATCCGCGTCCGGCGGGATAACACCGTAATTGCCCCCCGCGGGCTCAACAATGACCGCCGCTATTTTGTCGCCGTATTTTCTGAATATCTTATCTATATTCTTTTTGTCGCCATAGCCGGTCAAAAGTGTATGTTTTACAAAATCGGCGGGAACTCCGCTGCTAAAGGGGATCCCCAGCGTCGCCAGGCCCGACCCCCCTTTAACCAGCAGATGATCGGCATGTCCGTGATATGAATCCGTAAACTTGACTATCTTGTCCCTTGAAGTGTATCCCCGGGCAAGCCGTATGGCGCTCATAACAGCTTCGGTCCCGGAATTTACGAACCTTATCTTCTCAATGCCTTCAACTGCCCCCTCTATTATCCCGGCCAGATCTACTTCGTAATGCGTAGTCATTCCGTAACTCATGCCTTTTTCAGCGGCAGCTTTCGCGGCTTTAACCACTTCACCGTGAGCGTGCCCCAGTATATTAGCTCCGAAAGAAAGGACATAGTCTATATAGCTTTTCCCTTTTTCGTCATATATCCTGGACCCTTTCGCTTTTTCAGCGAAAAAGGGTTCCATCCCGACGTTTCCGAAAGAACGTACCGGGCTGTTTACTCCCCCTACTAAAAGCTGTTTCGCCTTTTTTATTTTTTCCCTCATTCTATTTAGCCCAGTTAGCGATGTCTTTCGCGTGATATGTTATTATGAGATCCGCTCCTGCCCTCTCAAACGAATTCATTATCTCTTCCACCATTCTTTGTTCATCCCAGAGTTCTTTCTTAGCACCTTCTCTTATCATGTGATACTCCCCGCTGACATTGTAGACAGCCAGTGGGAGTTCAACAATAGCCCCGGCCTCTTTTATAATATCAAGATACCACAGAGCAGGTTTCACCATAACTATATCCGCGCCCTGGGCGGCATCTTCTTTTATCTTTTCAAAAGCCGTCTCTCTATCCGTATGGTCAAGCTGATATCCGGACCTGTCGCCGGATCTAGGCGCCGAATCCGCTATGTTCCGGAAAGGACCGTACGCGTTCGAGGCGAACTTCGCGGAATATCCCATTACTTTAACTTTATTGAACCCGTTCTCATCCAAAGCTTTCCTGATGGCTCCCACCTGCCCTTTAGCCATGGCCGACGGCGCTACGTAATCCGCTCCGGCTTCGGCATGCCGGAGCGCGACCCGGTTTAAGGCACGCAGTGTTTTTTCGCTGTCAATTTCAACCCCGTCCGTCCCTGTTATTCCGCAATGCCCATGCGATGTATACGCGCAAAGACAAACGTCCGTGAAGGCCTTAACGTTGATGTTATTATCTTTTAAAAGTTTTACAGCTATGCTCACGGGATTATCTTCCGAGTAAGCTTCGCTTCCTTCAGGATCTTTCGCTTCGGGAATGCCGAATATAAGGATGTTCTCTATCCCTAAACCCTCCAGCTCTTTTACCTCGTCCAGGAACACATCGGGAGACATCCTGTAAAGGCCTTCCAGATGAGGGATCTCTTCCTTAAGACCGACGCCTTTTTTTACAAAAAGCGGATATATAAGTTTCTTTACGTCTACTTTCATCTCTTTATCTTATTTACCGTTTCTCCGACAATAAATACCGCCGGCGGTCTTATATCCTCGGTTTTTACCTTTTCCTCTACTGTTCCTACAGTAGCCACAACTACACGCTGATCGGGCCTTGTAACTTTTTCGATGAACGCGCATGGAACATCATTGCCCCTGCCACTTTTTCTCAAAGCTTTTACCACATTCGCTATATTAGCTACGGCCATAAGATATATAAGCGTTCCCGCATTCGGAGCGTCTATCTCGGCATCCGGGTCTTTTTTTCGCCCCGTTACCACCGCCACCGACTGCACCTCGTTCTTGACGGTGAGCGGAATGCCGGCGGCGAGCGGCCCCGCGAACGCCGAAGTTATGCCGGGGATGACCTCTACGTCCACCCCTTTAGATCCCAGGAAGTCCGCTTCTTCAGCGCCCCTGCTGAAAACAAAAGGATCACCCCCTTTGAGCCGTACAACTTTTTCATGTTCATCCGCCTTTTCATACAACAGCCGGTTGATCTCATCCTGCTCTTTCAGGTGTAACCCGTCGGATTTTCCCACACATATTTGTTCGGCGTCTTCTTTCGCGTACGACAGAAGTTCCGGCGCGGACAGAAAATCATAAAGAATACAGTCCGCCGCCTTTAAGGCATTCAGGCCTTTAACACTTATCAGCTCCGGATCACCGGGACCCGCGCCGACTATATATACTTTTCCTGATTTATTTCCCATCTATTAACCTGAATATTTCTTGGAGATCTTTCCTTTCCCTATGCACCTGCACCGCCAAACTTCCCTGCAAAGGGTTAGGCTCTATTATGCTGAAAGGGATCACCCCGGTCATTCTTTCATAGTACCCCAAGCGCATAAGAGCAGCCTGCGCCACTATCACAGCGTCATAGTCACCCTCATCGAGAAGCTCGAGCCTTTCATCTATATCCCCACGGATATCCCGGACGACAAGGTCATTGCGATATCCGAGGACCCCGTCTTTCCTTGTCTTGCTGCTGGTGCCAACTATCGCTTGTCCTGGCAGAGTACAGAATGTCTGGCCTCCTCCCGAGACCAGACAGTCGAACCTGCTTATCGATGCCGTTACAGCCGCCGTTACAAGCTCCTCCGGTATATTTTCTTCCAGGTCTTTCGCGCTGTGCACCGCGACATCTATCTCGCCGGCCAAAAGTGCCTGCTCAATTTCATGCGTGAAAAAATCGCCGTTCTCAACCGAGTCAAGCGGGGTCGTCTTATCCTTGTCTCCCCTTGTTTCTATCCCGACCGTCCGGAATACGACTCCCGGGACCTTTTCTCGTAGTTCATCTATCTGCTTAAGCGCTAACGGACTGGTACGTGTCCCTACTCTTAGTTCCATTTTCTTTTTCTTCCCTTTCTCTTCTCAGTATAGCCTTCTCAACTAACATTTCCGCTTTTGCGATACAGCGGCCCGCCGATGCATTATGTTCGTCAAAAACCGTCTTCAGGCCATCAAGCCTGTTCAAAACTACCCCCTCCAGGTCTCCTGCTCCGGGAGCCACATCTCCGGGTACGGCAAGGTCGTATATGTAAAGATCAGATTTTCTTTTTCCCGTCACATGCGCCAGATCTTTTTCACTCAACACCCGGTGGGGGCTGGAAGTAGCGCTTACGACGGCGTCAACTACTGAAAGTATCTCCGGGAGATCGCTAACCAGGACTGCTTGAGCGCCGGATCTCCTGGCCAGTCGTCTTGCTTTTTTATGCCTTTTTCGAGCGACGAAAAAGATCTCTTCGTCAGATCTGGAGTTCTCGGCAAAAAGTTCCGCTATTTTTCCGGTGCCCACGACAGCTATCGACCTGGGTCCATGCGGAGAGATCCGCTTCCTCAGGTCATCCCGTATGAGCTCCGCGATATTTGAAACAACTCCCTCAAGTCCGGAATGTTCCCTAATACCCCGGGCTATACCCAGTATACCGGCCCAGAAACCGTACATGTCCGGGGATTCGTTTGTGCTGTTCCAGGCATCAAGCTGCGCCAGGATCTCTCGTTCTCCGATCAACTGTGATTCAAGACCTGCGGCCAGCCTCAAGGCATGGCGGAACACTTCCCTGTCGCCTGCCTTGATATAAGCCTTTTCGAAAACATCCGGGAAAGCGGCACATATGCGCCGGGTGATGACCAAAGCCGCGGCATCATCTGCGGCCTCTCCGTAGATCTCCGTCCTGTTGCAGGTAAACAGCGCTCGCGCGCTGACTCCTACATCGAGACAAGCCTTCTCTATTCTCCGCCTCGACCTGAACGCTTCTTCCCTGTCGCGAAGGGGGGAACTTTTATGATCTATCCCTAAACAGAAGAAAATCATTCCACTTTTCCTTTAAATAATCCTTGAGGTCCCTGGATAGGACCGGATCCTTGCCGTCGGTATATACGGCGATCAGCGCTTTATCCGCACGGATGACCGCTGGAGAAATAAAATCGCTCAAGATGGGCTGGTCAACGACGTTGACCGGTATGCCTCTTTCTCTGGCCAGGCGGCTCACCCTCTCGTTGGTCTCAGTATCATCCGTCGCGGATACAAGAAGTACCGCGTCAGAAATATCCTCATCGGATACCTTCCGCGGCGTCCAGGTTATCTCTCCCCGTTCGTGAAGCCCTTTGACCTCTGTCTCAAGCAAAGGCGACACTACATGAACAAGGGCGCCCGCATCCAGAAAATTTTGGATCTTGCGCAGCGCCACTTTTCCTCCGCCGACAACTATTACTCTTCGTCCTTTGAGTTTTACCGCTACCGGCAGATAATCCATTTTTTTCTCCGAGTTTAAATACCCTCGCCATCCATATTGTTCTTAAGAGGCCTGGTATGTATGCCGCATTCGCCGCCGCATTTACTTGTCCCTATCCATCGTCCGGCACGCTCATTGTCATCCGTAGTTATCTTCGAACACGGAGCGCAGCCAAGAGAACGATATCCTTCCTTATAAAGAGGATTGACCTTCACTCCATAAAGAGCCAGATACTGCCAGACTTCCCTTTCTTTCCAGATGAGAATAGGATTGAGTTTAACCAGCCCCTCATCCCGTTCCTCGACCTCTTCGAAATCTGTTCGCGTTCTTCCTTCCGTACAACGCAGACCGGTAACCCAACAATCGACTTTCATTTCATCAATGGCCTGTCTTGTAGGCTCGACCTTTAGTATATCACAACATTTGTCAGGTTGTGTTTCATAAAGTTTATCCGCTACAGGCGCGTCATTTTTAAAAATTTTCATCTCCGGATACCTGGCGACCTCATCATCCATGAGATCAATAGTTTCTTTCGGTTTGAAACGCGTCGTCACGATAAAACCCCTTATGTCGGGGCTTACCTTTTTAGCAAGGTCCCATACCAGGACGGAATCTTTTCCCAGGCTGTTAGCCACGACAAGACCGTCACCGAATTTACGGTAAGCTTCATCTATCAGCTGAAGCGACCTATCCACTTTCTCCTTGAAGTTCAGCTTCTCCACCAGTGTCTTCAAATCTTCCTTCGTTCCGAGCAAACTCATTTTCTTCCTCCTTTTTTTAGAGACCATTATTTACGCGACAACAAGAAGCGTAAATAATATGGTCGAATTAACCCTTGACATCTTTGATGTCAAGGGTAAGTTCGGCTATACAATTTATGTTCACTTCGTTCCATAATTTTGTGCCTCACTTAGATCTGATATTCGGGCTGTTCCTTCAACCCGAACTTCAGCTTATTCCACCATCGTTCATGCGCGTAATACAAAAAGAATTTCACAAAATTCGCCCCTACACCGATAACAAAAGACTCTTTAAGGTCCTTGCTGTATATGTACACAGCGATCATTGTAGTCAAGACCGCAATGATCCTCCAGGTTATACTTTTAATAAATGATCTTTTAGGATGTTCCACGCTATCTCCATTTATTACTATCTTTATCAACTTAGTAATGTTAAACACAAAAAAAATATCAGATCTGGTACATAATAACTTTTTCTTTCTGCGTCATCTTTTTACAAATATCAGCAAAAGAAACCTTACCTAAAATGTCCCCCATGACCCCCTCTACTTCTTTCCATATACCTACAAAAACGGATCCACTGATCAAGGCAGAGTCTGATATCGGCAAAAGATCGCCGCTTATCGCCTTCATTACTTCGCCAAGCCTTATGTCTTCCGGGGACTTGGCTAGAGTATATCCGCCTTCCTTGCCCCTCAAGCTGGTTACCAGGCCGAGTCTTTTGAGCTGCAGCAGGATATGTACCAGATACCTTTCGGGCATTTCCTGGTTTTCGGATATTTGATGTATATGCACCGGGGTCTTATCCGGCCAATGTAAAGACAGCTCCAAAAGAGCCCTGCATGCATAATCACATCTCGCTGAAACCCTCATATTCACCTCAAATTTTACATTACTATCTTTATCAACTTAGTCCAATTATACGTTTTTTTGATATTTTTGTCAAGGATTACTTTCAGGGGGGGGGCGGTCTACCCCCCCCTTTTAACCTGGTTAATTTTGATTATTTGAATGGTAAACTGTAAACTGGGAACTGGGAACAGCGCGATATCTAGTAGCTTTTTATCAGCATATCTGTTTACCGTTTACTGTTTACAGTTCACTGATCAAATATAGTCCGGTGAACTGAATTTCGTGAAAAGACCCTTATCAGAGTCTATCACCCTGCGTACCGGGATGTGCTTCGGATGAGGCGCACCGGTGAGCCATTTCCAGGCATACTCTATTTCGTCTGTCTTGAAATAGCGCGTTTCGGCCTCTACGAAGACCGACTCGACAAGAATAGCACTCATGACCTTGGACCAGGAATGGGTCCCCACAAGCGCTATATACTCAATATCCCGGAGGTGCTTTTTGAGAAACTCAAATATGTCCCAGTCTGATTTCACGTTTGCCCCATGCATTGCTGAGACATCCACAAGAAGCCTCAGCCTTTTATTCGCCTGGGCGACAGCCTCTTCCATCGCGGGAAGAAATTCCTCGATCTCCTCGACAGTAAGCTTACCTTCGATCTCAAAGCCAAAAACACTCGTATGCTCATGATAAAGTTTTTTTATACCCATATCTTCTCCTTTTTCTGTCTTTTGCGCGCTCCGCTCTTGTCCCGGAACAGAATGACCCACCCCTATTTCCTGGGAAAGAAAACAGTTACGACCGTTCCTTTGTTCAGCTCGCTTTCGATCTTGGTGCCGCATTTATGTATATCGGCTATCCTTTTAACAATAGCCATTCCAAGCCCCGTGCCCCTGTCATACTGTTTCACGGCATTATTCGACCTGAAATACTCGTCAAAGACCTTTTTAATATTATCCTTGGGTATCCCTACCCCCTGATCGGCGATCTCAAGGAACACCCGCCCGTCGGGGGCCACCCCTATCCCGATGCATATTTCAGTATTGTCCTTAGAGTAATTAATAGCATTCCCAAGTATGTTATTTATCATTGTGACGATCTGATCTCTGTTGCATACCACCAGATCATTGTCCGTGGTATTCCCATACTTGACCCGGATACTCCGGCGGGCAATAACCGTCGCCAAAGACTCCACCACCTGCGAAACGATCTCCTCCAGGCTTATTCGCTGCATCTTAACATTTTCGACGACACATGAGTTGAGGTTCGCCAAGCCAAGCATTTCTTTTATCGACATGGACAGAAAGTCGCATCTTTTCTTTATTTTATCGACTATATTGTGCGCTCTTTCCGGGAGGTCACCCGCGTATCCCTGCAGCAGGATGTCGGCATAACTCTGTATAGCGGCGAAAGGGGCTTTTAGCTGGTGGGTGGAATGAAGAAGATATTTCGTCTTGGAGTCATTGATCTCCTGCAGTTTTTCGGTAAGCTCTTTGAGCTCACGCACCTTTTCCTGAAGCTCGACATTTGTCGCTTCTATCTGCTCGGTCCTCTCGATTATCCTCTCTTCCAGCCTCTCCTTATATCCTTCCAGCTCATTCGTGACCTTCTGCTGAGACTCTAGAAAGTGGAATATGATCTTTGTGGTATCAGCACCGACCAGGTTGATGGACGGATCCTTGCGGCGGGAGAGCTCCTCAAAAACATCCGCTTTCCCGGTCACTTCAAGGATGAGATCAAGATCGGTATCGGTAAGGATCTTATCTATATCTTCCCACGAGCAGACAGAAAGTCCCGCTTTTTCCGCGAATACAACACCTTCGGACGCAGGGTCGATATCACACACGTATTTAACCAGGACTCCCGGGATCTTTACAAAATCCTCAAGTAAGGCTTTCCCGCCCTTTCCGGCTCCCACTAATGCTATGCATGTATTGGTCAGCATGAACTCTCTCTCCAGGAAACACGGCCTCAGGCCGTCAATTTTGCCACTTTTTCCAGCAATGCCTCAGGCTGTATCGGTTTCTCCACAAATTCACTTACCGGCAGGTATTCCTCATCCCGGTCTCTGTTCGAGAAGCTGAACCCGTACTCGCCTTTTTCGTTTACAGCAGACAGCATCAGTATCGGTATATCTTTCGTACCGGCATCTCTCGATAGCTCTCTCGCCATCTCGAATCCCGCGCTGGGGTTTTCCGGAAAAATGACATCCAGGATTATCAGGGCGGGGACTGCTGCCTTGACGTTCTCAATAATAGACTCTTCGGTAGTCTGCGAAGCGACCTCATACCCTTTTGATTCCAGAACAATGGTCAACGCTTCGATAATATCCTTATCATCATCAACAATGTAGATCTTCTTCATTTCTCTCTTCCTCCTTAGGATTTAACTATTATTCAGATCACGACGTCTCATTATATCATGTTCTTACAAAATCTCAAGAATTCGGGAACATATTAGAGCGCTGTAGCAGCCCCGGGGGCAGGTCTGGACACAAGATCAGGGACAGGTCTGCTCTTAGAATGAGAAACGTCCCTGACGGCTCACTTTTTTATATCGGTGGCAGACTCCGCTTCTTTTTTGTTCAAATATGCTTCTATTTTGCTGAACACTTCTTCTTCGGATATGACCTGAAGACAGACATTATCTTTGCAGGGAGTTTTGCGGTGGTTCGCCGCGGTAACGCATGGCGAACACGCAAGTCCCGCGTATATCGCCGTTCCGTTACCGAGCGGGCCGTAGCGGGCCGGAGTTTCCGGGCCGAACAATATGAACGTGGGCATATCGGTCACGGACGAAAAATGTCCCGGGCCGGAATCATTGGTTACCATAAATGACGCGATCGAATAAAGCACCGGTAATTCTGATAATTTAACTTCACCGGCAAAATTCACACACCGTCCCCCGGGAACCATCTCCTCCAGCAGTTGCAACCCTTCCCGTTCCGAAGGCGCTCCGGTTAAAAGGACCAGCGCGTTCCTGTCACGCTCAAGTATTCTCTTGATAAGTCCGGCAAATCTCTCAATAGGCCAGCGGCGCTGAGGGAGAAGATCTCCGACATTGGCGTTAACCAGTACTACATGGTCTTTTTTCTGGTCAAATCCAGGATATACGTCCCCTACCTTCTCCAGCATGCGGGCCTTTTCCTTAGTATCCGGATAAATTTTTTCAAGAGCTATTATTTCCTCATCCCCGACACGGGTCTTCGAATACGGGATCTCTCCGTTATCCGAGATAAGGGCGTTGGCCAATGCCATGAAGTTCTTAGCAATGTGGATATGCGGGTTATAGGCCACCTTGTGCGTCATCATGTTCCCTCGGTATAAACCCTCATTGTAAAAAGAAAAGAACCCGACCCGGTTCCGCGCTCCGGAAAGTCCCGTAAGAATGGCGGTGACCCTCGCGAAAAGTTCGAGGTCCACAACAGTGTCTATCCTCCTTTTCCTCGTCCAGAAAAAGAACTTTATGCTGTCGGTGAGAAGCGTCCAAAGATTTGTGTCGCGAAGCGTAAAAACGTTATTTTTTTCTATAGTCCTTAGAAGGAGCAGGCTTTCTTTATTCCGTTCGAATATACAGAAAAAAAGTTCGGCGTCAAAGGCCTTCCGGGCTTTCCGCATGGCAGGGTCGGCGAGTATAGCGCTCCCCATCTCTGACAGTTCTATGAACAATATCTTTTTGGGCTTTATCCCGCCTTTTGGCGAGAATACCGATATCACCCTCAACATCCACGTCAGCGCAAAGGTGATCGGCACCCCGCAGTAGCAGTCTATGTATCTCATTATCTCTATATTCATAAGTAACCTATATGTTCATTTTATAGCTAAAGGCAACAAGTGACAAGGAACAAGTTCATAGACGGCAACCCCCTTGTCGAGAACTGCCGTCTAAGCTCCTGGTTATTTTTCTTGAATATAAAACACCCATTATGCTATAGTCGTGTATCCATGCAATAATCTCATGAAAAGATCACGTTATAAAAAAATACTTCCTAACCGCCTCAAAAAAGGCGACACTATCGGAATAGTCGCTCCGGCCTGCCACTTTGACCCAAAAAAGTTCCGGGAAGGTGTTGAATACCTTAGATCTCTGGGCTATAAAGTAAAATTTGATCCCCACATATTCAAGAAGTACTGGTCCCTCGCGGGAAAGGACGACGTGCGCGCCAAACAGATAAACCGCATGTTCGCGGACAAAAGCGTAAAGGCGATCTTTTGCGCGCAGGCAGGATATGGCTCCATCAGGACTCTCCCCTACCTTGATAAAAAAGTACTGGCTCATAACCACAAGATATTTGTGGGATACAGTGATATCACTATTCTCCTCTCATACTTGCAGAGAATATCTAAAATGGTAGTATTCCACGGTCCGGTCGTATCCGGAGAAATACATAAGAAAATGAACCCTGACTCCTTAGGCTCGCTGATAAAAGCAATAACACGGCCCCAACCCCTCGGAGAGATATCTTCTCCCGGGCTCAGGGCCTTACAGCCGGGTAAGGTCACCGGAGAGCTCATGGGCGGTAATCTATCCCTCATAAGAGACGCTATAGGAACTCCTTATGACCTGAAGACCGACCATAAGATACTGTTTATTGAAGACGTCGGAGAAGAGCTTGAAGTCATTGACAGTTGTCTTGCGCATCTTAAGCTTGCCGGGAAATTGAACAAGGTCAAAGGTATAATATTTGGAAAGATGAAAGACTGTTTGAACTTCTCGGGGGCGGAATATTCGATAAAAGACGTCCTCAAGGATATCCTTAAAGACGTAAAGATCCCTATAATCTACGGTTTTCCCTCCGGACATAGAGACGTGGGTGAATTCAACATCACCCTCCCGTTGGGGGTATCGGTCACCCTTGACGCTGATAATGGAAAGGTTATTTTTAACGAACCCGCGGTGGGATAGGAACAGCTAATAAAGTCTCCTGTGTCAACGGCGTCTGCGGGGGATCGCCTTCCCGCCTCTTCCCGTAGAACCCCTCCTGCTCTGGAATATCGTCTGAGGCTTATGGAACTTCTCACCCGGGAGATCGGGATGTTCTAAAACGGGTAAGGCTGTCTTGATAAGGTTCTCGATGTTGCGGATATCTTTTCCCTGTTCCGGCGTGGCGAACGATATGGCGCGCCCCTTATGCCCGGCCCGGCCCGTGCGGCCGATCCTGTGCACGTAATTCTCCGTATCATCCGGGATATCGTAATTTATGACCGTTTCTATCCCGATAACATCTATCCCTCTGGCCGCTATATCAGTCGCGACAAGTATCCTGTACTTACCGGTCTTGAAACCCTCAAGCGCTTCCTTCCGCTGGCCGAGCGTACGGTCGGAATGTATCTCTGCCACGCTATGGCCCATGTCTTGTATCTGACGTTTTATCTTGGTCGCGCCCCTTTTTGTCCGTGAAAAAAGCAGAACCGAACCGCGGTACTGAACGAGCAGTTTTGACAGCAGGTTTTTTTTGGATTCTTTTTTGATGATGAACAGCTCCTGGACAATACGTTCGGCCGCGGTCCCCGACGGCGCTACCTCTACGTGCACGGGAAGCTTCATGTGGGCGGTTCCTATTGAAACAACTTCTCCCGGGATCGTCGCGGAAAAAAGCATAGTCTGTCTTTTTTTCGGAATGACCTTAAGGATACGTTCTATGTCAGGTTTGAACCCCATATCCAGCATCCTGTCAGCTTCGTCCAGGACAAGGACCTCGACGTCATTCAACCTCATCGTCTTCTGGGTCAGGTGATCCACAAGCCTTCCGGGTGTAGCAATGATGATCCGGGGGTTCTTTTTCAGGGTCTTCAGCTGCGATTGTATAGGAACTCCCCCTATTATCACCACGGTGTTCAACCCGAACTTGGGCGCTACCTTCTTAAATGTCTCATCCACCTGCATGGCCAGTTCCCTGGTGGGAACGATAACCAGACACTTACCAGCACTGCGTGAAAGACGCTGTACAACAGGGATAGCGAAGGCCAGGGTCTTGCCCGTACCTGTCTGCGCTACGCCGATAATGTCAGTACCTTCTATCCCGAGGGGGATCGCTTTATGCTGGATCGGGGTCGGATGGGTGAACTTTAACCGGTCCAACACTTCAATTATTTTAGGGGCTATTCCCAGTCCGTCAAAAGAAATATCCATCTCCGCTTTTTTACTCATAAGATCTTAACTCCTCATTTTCTGTTTCTATGCAGTACTATCTATTATCCTCATCTATCTTGGAACTTCATCTATTTTACACTAAAAACCCCGCAAAAGCTTTATGTTTAATTTCAGGCCGCCGTCAGGGCCTCTGAACTATTGTCATAACCCTCCAAGTGCGTTATACTCTAACTTGCATATGGACCTCAACGATACCAACAATATACTTATCACCTGCGCGCGCGGGATCTCCCCCTTCCTGGAGGATGAGGTCAGCTCGCTCGGGTTTACAGTGGACTCCTCACATGATACCGGCGTCGTGATCCGGTCCTCCTTTCGGGACACATATAAACTTAACCTTGAATTACGAACAGCCTTTAATGTCCTCTTCCTGCTGGAAGAGTTTCATTGCGTTTCCGCCGATGACCTCTATAGCAAGACATACCAGCTGCAATGGGAGGACATCATCCCGGAAGATGAATATATTTCGGTTGTTTCGCAGGTCTCGAATCCCACGATAAAAAATACTATGTTCTCCAATCAAAGGCTTAAAGACGCGATCGTCGACCGTATGCTTGAAAAAACAGGCCGCCGCCCGGACTCCGGCCCCGAGAGACGTAATATAGTCATAAACCTGTACTGGAAAAATGACCGTGCCTGGATATACCTGAACACTTCGGGCACCAAATTGGCAGACAGGGGCTACCGCAAGATACCCCTTAAAGCCCCCATGCAGGAAACCCTCGCGAGCGCCGTCCTTCTCGCGTCCGGGTACGATGGAACCGGGAATCTCATCAACCCTATGTGCGGCAGCGGCACTATCGCGATAGAAGCGGCGCTGATAGCATTGAACAAAGCACCGGGACTTCTGCATTCAAACTACGGTTTTATGCATTTTAAAAATTATGATAAGCAATACTGGCAGGACCTCCGAAAAGACGCCCTCTCCAGATCCGAAAAAAAACCACAGAATCGTATAATCGCGACGGATATCCTCGAAGAAGCTGTTAACGCGGCTGTCAAAAACGCGAAAACCTGCGGAGTTGACCACCTTATAGACTTCAAAGTATGTGATTTCAGGGATACGGACATACCGGCCGGCGGCGGTGAGGTGATACTCAACCCGGAATACGGTGAGCGCATGGGTGAAGTGGAGAAGCTCGCTGAGACCTACAAGGAAATAGGAGATTTTTTCAAACAGAAATGCGGCGGGTATTCCGGATTCATCTTTACCGGAAACCTTGCCCTCGCGAAAAAAGTCGGTCTCCGCTCGACGAAACGCATACCTTTTCATACCGGCGACATTGAGTGCCGGCTGCTTAAATACGACATATATTGACCGTTCAAGGAATATTCAAATAGAAAGTACTCGGTCATTTAACATCACTTTATTCTCTTTGTGCTTGCACACTTTTTGGGGTATATTATATCTTAACGGAGGTCTGATATGAGGACAGAAGATGAATAAATTCTTACTGGTGGGGGTTATTCTTTTTTTTGGTTTTGTCTTTGGACAAGTGCTTCATCGTCTCAAATTGCCGAAGATCGTCGGATACCTTCTGGCGGGACTCATACTTAATCCCCAGATATGCCATTTCGTCCCCTCGAACATCACATCCGACACCGACATAATAGAAAACATCGCTATCGCTTTCATAGCTTTCGCGATAGGCGGCACCATAGAGTTCCCGAAAATAAAAAAGCTTGGACGGGGCATATTTTTTATCACGCTATTTGAGGCCGAGATAACTTTTCTGATGATCACAGCCGGATTCGTCGTGCTCCTGCCTCTGGTAACAGATTTTCCCATGGCATCCTGGTTCGCGACAGTCATCCCGTTCAGCCTTCTTCTGGGGTGTCTCGGGTCTCCGACGGACCCTTCTGTCGCGCTGGCGGTAACCCATGAGTATAAGGCCAAAGGCGAGGTCTCCTCGACCATGCTGAGCATAGCCGGATTTGACGACGTGCTGGGGATCATAAATTACAGTGTCGCGATCGTCATTGCCCAGGCGATCATCACAAAGGAGGCATTCAGCGTGTATGCCGTGATCCTTACCCCTGCGCTTATCCTGCTCGGTTCCGTCGTTCTTGGCTGCACTCTTGGATTTATTTTTAACTTCATTACAAGGCGGATATCAAAAGAGAGCGAGGGAATGTTTTTCGTTCTGATACTCAGTTTCCTCACAATATGCTGGGGGCTTGCCACCACGCTCGGCGCGGAAGAGATCCTCTCAATAATGATTATGGGAATAGTCGTTGCGAATTATAATCCGCAACCCAAAAAGGTCTTCGCCATGCTGGAAAGATATTCAGAAGAGCTTATTTTCCTGATATTTTTTGTGCTAAGCGGCATGCATCTGGATTTCGGTGTGCCCCACATCATCTTCGCCCTGATAATATGTTTCGTGATATTCAGGATCATCGGAAAATACGCGGGTACAGCGATTGGCGCGAAGATCGCGGGATCCTCTCCCCGGATCAAAAAATACACGGCGAGCGGGCTTATCCCCTTCGGGGGCATAGTTATAGGCCTTGCCCTCTTGTTGAACCAAAATCCCGTTTTCAAAGATATCTCCAACTATCTTATCAGCATCATCGTTGGCGGAACCATAATCAACGAATTTATCGGTCCCATCTTTGTGAAAAAAGCCCTTAAAAGCGCCGGCGAAATATCCTGATATCCTTTATCCATATCTCCATGCCCCTAAAGCGATCACGGTGAAGCAGATACCATAAAGACTTTCCGGTTAAGTTATAGCTCTTTCCAAAAAAAAAGGCCTGGCAATTTCTTGCCAGGCCTTATCTTCTATTCAGCAAATTACAGCTTTACTACATTTGTAGCCTGCGGACCTTTGGCGCCTTCTTCGACGTCAAACTGGACCTTCTGGCCTTCGCCCAGAGACTTGAAACCTTCGCCCTGGATCGCGTTGTGATGAACGAAACAATCTTTGCTTCCGTCATCCGGTGTAATAAAACCATAACCTTTTGAGTCATTGAACCATTTTACTGTTCCTGTTGCCATTGCTTCTACCTCCTGTTAAAAATTACTTTACCGTAAATAAGGCCTAATGCAAAAAACCACAAGGCGATTATGTTCCTAACCCTGTGGTTTAAAACTATCACTCCTCATTTACTACCTCTACAAGGTGTATTATACCTCATAGTCCCCCCACGTCAACATAAATACTGTTTTTTTTTACCCCTCTGATATTTTTTCAAAAAAGCCCCCTCGGGCCGGTTATTTCTTCTTATTTATCAGCTTGCGGGCGTTCTCGGTCAAATGAGACTTTCTGATCCGGATATTCTGGGGGGTTATCTCGACCAGTTCATCATCTTCGATAAACTCAAGAGCGAATTCAAGCGTCTTTTCCCGGGGAGGGATAAGCTGAATAGCGTCGTCGGACCCGGACGAACGCATATTAGTGAGTTTTTTACCCTTCAAAGCGTTGACAACCAGGTCGACTCCCTTATTGTTGACCCCCAGGACCATCCCCTCATAAAGGTCGTCCCCGGGACTGATAAATATCTCTCCCCTCGCCTGCAGATTAAAAAGCGCGTAGGCAACCGCCTCACCCGCCGACTGTGAAACGAGCACCCCCCTCTGCCTCTCGGGCATATCCCCTTTATATGTCTGATATTCCAGAAAGTTCTGGTACATGATCCCGTTGCCGCGCGTCATGAGCAAAAAATCGCTCCTGAACCCGATAAGCGCTCTGGAGGCGATAGTGAATTCCATCCTCATCGCGCCGGCTGAAGTTGTCTCCATCTTTTGCATCGCCGCTTTGCGCTCTCCAATAGCCTGCATAACGGAGCCCTGATATTGGGGATCTACTTCGATCACTACTTCCTCAACAGGCTCAAGCACCTGGTCCCCCAATTTTTTTAAAATTACCTGAGGCCGGGACACTTCCATCTCATATCCTTCCCGGCGCATCGTCTCTATCAATATGGATAAATGCAATTCTCCCCGTCCCGAAACTTTGAAGCGCTCGCCTCCATCTGCCTCTTCAACCTTTATCCCGACGTTTATCTTTGCTTCATGCTGCAGTCGTTCGCGGATATGCCTGGACGTTAAAAATCTTCCTCCATCCTTACCGGCAAGCGGGCTGGTATTATGAGAAAAATTCATGGAGATCGTCGGTTCATCGATCTTTACTGTTGGAAGTCCCTTTGGATCTTTAAGAGAGGCCAGCGTCTCGCCAACCTGCACATTTTCCATTCCTGCAAGAGTAATAATATCCCCCGCGATCGCTTTATCGGCTTCTACACGCACTAATCCCTTATATTTCATTATCTTTGTTACTTTAGCCTTATCGACAGTGCCGTTACGTTTTACAACCGAAACAGTTTCTCCGACACAGACCTCTCCGTGAAATATGCGCCCAATAGCTATAATGCCTACATATGAATCATAATCAAGCATCGTAACAAGCATCTGAAAAGGCATATCCGGGTCAGCTACCGGGGGAAGTACCCTGTGCAGTATAGTCTCAAGAAGCGGCTTCACGGAATCGCTCGGCTCATCAAGGTCGAGTGTCGCGTACCCGTCCTTTCCCGAGGCGTACACTATGGGAAAATCGAGCTGCTCATCCGTAGCGTTCAAGTCACAGAAAAGATCAAAAGTCATATCGGCGACTTCATTTGGACGCGCGTGAGGACGGTCCAGCTTATTAACTACAAGTATCGGCTTCAGGTGCAGCTCCAGAGATTTTTTTAATACAAATTTTGTCTGCGGCATCGGCCCTTCAAAAGCATCCACCAGAAGAAGCACCCCATCTACCATTTGAAGTATCCTCTCCACTTCACTGCCGAAATCAGCATGTCCCGGGGTGTCGACTATGTTAAACTGCACCCCCTTATATTGAAGTGAAGCGTTTTTGGAAAGTATGGTTATCCCTCTCTCCTTCTCGAGAGGATTTGAATCCATGATCGTGGTTTCCCCGGATTTAAAATCATACGCGCCGGTATATTTCAGCAGCGCGTCGACAAGCGTGGTTTTGCCATGATCGACATGCGCGATGATCGCGATATTCCTTATATCTTTTCTTCTCTTTTGATTCGACATAATACCACTGTTTCCTTTTGGCTTTTCTCTCTTGCCGCCCCCTGATAAGACAAATAAAAAACCACGAGGTTAAGAACTAACATCCTCGTGGCTGCCATCCCCGCGCGAACGGGGATCAGTTAGAGATATAACTATACTACGAGAAGCGCTTTATGTAAAGCTTCCTGGCAGTTTTAGCTCAGGGGCGGCAGCTATTTGGATCTCTCTCCCATTTTCTTATTTTCAGGACGGTGATGGTGCGATATAATATACGCTTACAACCAAAAAAGGACGGTGATCATCATGAAGCTGGAAGATATAGTAAATGGAGCAGTCGGACCCTTTGACTCATATTGTGATGGATACGGAAACCCCGGAGCGACTGGCTTAGGATATATCTCCGTCCTGAAGCTTCAGACCGGCAAGGTGAAAAAAGATATGGATACTGTCCTGGAGACTATCGTCTCATACGACAGGGCCGAGACCCTGGGCACATACGTGGGACAGATAAATATGATCGCCGCCTCTTCTTTTAACGGCCTCAACGGCGCGGTCTGGGGATACCATCTGGCAAAGCAGGAATCGATCGCCGACGGATCCATTAAGCCTTTATTCACCAGAAAACGCTCAGATGGGGTCGAGATCCCGGTATATTCAGTCGAACCCCTGCTTAACGCGGGCAGCCGCCTTTTCGGGACTAACGACCAGAGAAGGTTTCCCCTGCTCCCGGGAGCTCACGTGAACTGCGCGGTCAAAGATAATACGGTCACCGGACCTACTTCCATCTGGTGCGCTATCGCTCTGGCGATAGCCGAAGACCGGGAGAAAGATTCTAACCTTTTTATCGAAGATGCCGGTGATTCCATTCCTCATGACAGCGACGAAGCCAGAGTGGCCTATCTCGATAAGCTGATGGAAAATATCGCTACAAGCATCGTGCGCTGCGGCGACGATTCGAACGTCAAGTACAAGGAGATCTTCCTGGGATATAAGACCGAATGGATACCGGAAGGTTACGTGGGATGCGCGCTCACCTGCGCTCCGTATGCCGTGTTCGCTAAAAACGCCATACCCAAAGGCGCTCTGCCGTCTGACATGCTTTCAATGACATTGCCCGAATGGGAAAAAGCACAGGGCTTCAGTAAATAAATTTATTTAGGGTTCATCAAAAGAAAGGCGCTACTTATTGTATCGCCTTTCTTTTTCTTCTCTCTTCGTTGTGATACAAGACAAGCGGCGCGGCAACGAAAACTACCACCCCTATAAGAAGGAACCCGACATACGCGATCACGGCAGGCGGCCCTTCCTTACGTACGGCGGAGGTGGGAATAAAACCGAACACAATAACAAAAAGAGACGTAACAAACGCCACTCCCGAAACCAGCCACATGCCGATCTTCCCGCCGGGGATCGCGTACGCCCTTTCGACTTCCGGCTGAGAATAGCGCAGTTTAATGGCCGCGGCGAACATCAAAAGATACATGACAAGGTATAGCTGCGCGGCCAGCGCGCTCATTATCCAGAACGCGCTGCTGACGGTCGGCATAAAAAGAACGGCTAAAGAAATTATACTCGAGAATACTCCCTGCACGATCAGGGTGCCGGTAGGCATCCCGTAGGAATTCTGCTTTTGCATGAATTTTGGCAGATATCCGTCTTTTGCCACCTCCAGCATACCTTTTGACGGTCCCACCATCCATGTCACGACCATCGTAATCGCGCCGTAAGCCAAAAGTATGGATATTATCGGCATTATCCAGGGAATACCGTGAATTTTGAACAACTCGGCAAAAGCCTGGCATACACCCGCATTTAAACTCATGTCCATTCTCGGTATGACTATGGCTATCGACAGGGACCCCACAACGCATAAAAAGATAATTATCGCGCAGGCGATAAAGATAGCTTTCGGGAAATTTTTCTTAGGATTCTCGACGTCGGTAACGTGAACGGCAGACATTTCCATGCCGGAAATGGCCATCATCATACCGGAAAGCAGCATTAACTGGTTAAGGTTGTCAAGCTTGGGGATAAGCGCGGCGGGTGAATATGTTATGGCGAGAGTCTTTCCGGAAAATACGTGTATTACCCCGAGGATAATAATAAGGACTCCTGGTATGATCGTTCCGGAAATAACACCCGAGGAACTGAGAAAAGCGGATAATTTCATCCCCCTGAAATTAAGGAATGTAGCTATCCAGAGTGTGACCCATATGACCACTATAACAAACAGTTTATTGGACGCCAACGCCGGGTTTACGACATAGGCGAGAGCCGATGCCGCGAAAGCCAGTACCGCCGGAAACCAGGGCAGGTTCTCGACCCACTGCATAAATATCGCGACAAAACCCCATTTGGGCCCGAAAGCCTCTTTGACCCATAAAAATACACCACCCTCTTTGGGCCATCCTGAAGCAAGTTCGGCGGATACCAGCGCTGACGGGACAAAAAAGCAGAGAGAGGATAACCCCAGATAAAAGATCAAGGCGTACCCGTAATCCGCCATCGCGGGAAGACTCCGCAGTGAAAGTACCGCGGCAACATTTATCATCGCGAGGGTAAATATCCCCAGCTTAAGGCCTTTTTTCGGATCTGCCATCATCTTCTCCTTTTTTTTAAAACCCATTGGTATAACTTTATCAAAAATCCGCATGCACTCTGACACCGTACACAAATACAGGATCCGTAGCTCCGGCCGGAGCCCCGGCCGGATTCCATACCAACTGCGCGTCAGGGCTGATAAACAAATAATCTGTCACGGCGAAACTGTAATATGCTTCAAGATGACCTTCGGTCTTTCCCGGGTTACCCGCGTCCACGTATTCTTTGCTGGTCACCACCTGCCCTACCCCGAGACCGAGAACATCATTTTCTCTTCCCCAGTACTTTCCGTTCATCTGTCCACCCGCCGCCCAGGAAAAACCGATCGTGGGGCCGCCCGCCGCCGGTATAAGGTCGGGCCTCTGGAAACCGCATCGGACAAATACACCGTATACATCCGTTATCATCTGGTCAAAGCTCAACCCGAAACCGTAATTGAATTCCTTCGTGTCGGTCGTCGGCGTGCTTCCCGTATCTACAAGCTTTGTATGGAAAAGCGTGTTCAGCCAGGCATAAAACCTGTAGTTCCCGTCCCACTGCGACTTGTCCAGGTCAAATAACTTTGAAGGCTTTACATTGACCTGCATGGTGTATATCCCGCCTTTAAATACTTTCTGCCAGTCCGCGTCGCCTTCCCAGTAATTGAACGAATATTCGAGATAATCCATCGAGTCCAGGCACAATTCCGAGTTTATCGTAAAGGCATTATCCCACGGCCATTCGATCGTTGGTGACTCGTTGAAGATATAGCCGAGGAATTGCGTATCGTCGTCACCGGCATACTCGCTCTGGGCGAAAAGTCCCCGGGACAGGATCTTGCCGCAGAGTATGGAAAGCTGCCTGTCGAATAAAAACTGTTTGTACCAGAAAACATGCGCTTTTGCGTTCCCTCCGACGTCGTCCGAATTATAATTGACGTCGTTGAAAAGGCTTAAAGAATTCGCCAGCGCGCGCCCCATACCGGTTTTGAGTTCGAAAAAAGCTACCCCCCAGTCTTCGAACTTCTTGATAAAATCCAGGTAAAGCACCCAGGAAACCCCCGTCTTTCGGGCGCCTGGCACATTAGGGTCAGGCGTGCCCTGAAAAACAAAAGTGGTGGAAGGATCGAACGTCAGGTCCCAGGCGTCCACGGTGAGCCCGGTTTCGGGTGCATATGTAAGCCCGGGCTCTTTACTAACCTGTTCCCCTTCTTTCACAGGCTCGACCTTCTCCCGGGTCAACCCATGCGTTCTGGTTATTCGACGATAAGTGTTAGCCTCCCCATAGGTAGCGAATACACATCCTGCCAGAAGGATCGCAAGGATCATCGATAGTGTTTTGTGGAAAAAATTCATATTTTTTACAAACTAACAACAGTTTGAAATCATTTTTTTATGCACATCGTTTTGAAATATTTTTTCCCGTCCTTCTCCGTCCTTTCCACCCCGTGGATATCGCTTTCGTATCCGGGAAATTCATTTTCGAAGTCCTGACGGCGCGTAAGATATTCGAAGATCGGTTTTGCCTTTTTATTCATCGCTTCCCCTCCCATCATTATCGGTATCCCGGGAGGATAAGGGACCATCATTACAGCGGGTACGCGTCCCATCATGTCTTTAAGATCGACGTACTCCACGTTCTTGCGCACCACCTCGTGATACGCTTCCGCGGGTTTCATGACCTGGTCCGGTATGACCTCAAAGGCCTCCTGCATCATATCAAGTATCGCGTGTTTCTTGAAATACTTGTGTATGGCCGAGGAGTGGTCTTTGAGACCCACCTTTTCGTATCTTTCGGGATAGGCCGTGACCAGCTCAGGGAAAACCTCGCTCAAGGGTGCGTTTCTGTCATAAAGCCTTTTAAAACCGAGCATTGCCGAAAGAAGAGTCCCCTGTTTGGCTTCGGTGGTACCCAGAGAATTGAGAAGCAGGAACGAATAATAATCGGTCTTCTCGCAGACTATTCCCTTATCTATCAGATAGTTTGTAACTATTGAAGCCGGGATACCGTCGGAGGCCATCGTTCCTTTCTCGTCGATGCCGGGAGTCGTAAAGGTAAGCTTTATCGGGTCAAGCATGACGAAATCATCCTCTATGTCGCCGAACCCGTGCCAGTTATTATTTTTGCTTAACACCCACGCGTCCTGATGGGCGGCAAGGTAGCCGGTGTCGACGTCTTCAAAGTCCACCATCTTCCCCTTGACCTTGACCTTTTTCGGCTGCCACATGTCAAAGAACCAGTCCCCTTTCTTTTTCTTCTGAACCTCCTTCTTTACCCTGACAACATTCTTTCTGAGATGGATAGCTTCGGTGATGATATCATTCATCATTACCGGGCCGTTATCCTGCATCATCCGCGTAGCAACGTCCAGTGACGCTATCATCGTGTATTGAGGCGATGTGGAACCATGCATCATATACGATTCGTTGAATTCATCGGGTTCGACCTTTACCGCTCCTCCGTTCTTTACATGTATCATCGACGCCTGAGAAAGCGCGGTAAGCAGCTTATGCGTGGACTGGGAACAAAATACGGGAGGATGGTTTTTGTCCACTTTTTCATCTGTCATGCCATAAAACCCCTTATACACAGGATGAAAATGCGCGTACGCGTACCAGGCCTCGTCAAAATGAAGGTTCTCGACACTTTTTTCAAGCTGCTTCTTTATTTTTGTAACGTTGTAGCAGATGCCGTCGTAGGTAGAATTCGTCAAAGCCGACATCTTGACCTTATTCTTTTTAAGCGTGGCGGGAATAAGCTTGTTCTCTTTTATCTTCCCCTTGATGAAGGAAGGTGTGAACTCGGCAAGGCGCACAGGTCCGATTATACCGCGCTTATTCCTCCGGGGTATCATGTAAACCGGAAAAGCATCCGTTATTACCATGGAATAATTAAGCGATTTGTGGCAGTTGCGGTCAACAAAAGCGATATCATCCCGAACCAGCTGGCTCCTCCAGATGATCTGATTCGCGTTAGATGTCCCGTTCAGGACATAATAGCTGTAATCCGCCCCGAAAGCCTTCGCGGAATTCTTCTCCGCGTCGCCTGTCACTCCGCTATGATCCAACAAAGAGCCGAGTTCCGGCACCGAGATCGAAAGGTCGGAGCGGAACATGTTCTCGCCAAAAAACTTAAAAAATGCCGCGCCCGCCGGGGACCGCAGAAAACCGGTACCACCCATATGGCCCGGGGTGTGCCACGCGTATTTAAATTCGCTGGCATATTCGACAAGCTCTCCGAAAAAAGGAGGATAGACTTCCTCTACGTATTCTGAAATGTGTCTCTCGATCCTTCCTGCCAGAAATTCCACAGTGTCGGCTGTTTTCCAGAGACATTCATTGATATCTTCAAGGGTCTCCGCCGGAATGTTCCCCGTAGCCATGCGTCCCGTCAAAAGGAGTATCGGCACTTTTTTATCCCTTTCCCGGATAAGCCGGATGATCTTCATCGGAGATATTTTCTCTTTCGCCGTTTCCGAGGGAATATCCCAGTCTATAACGATACATCCGAAATCGGCTCTGGAGCGGAATATCTCATATCCGTCTTCGTAGCTGAATGAGGGGATCACGCTGCATTCCTGAACCTCAAGAAGTTCCTCTTCCAGCTCTCTCAAACGGAATCCTTCATCGTTTGCCTCGTTAAACTGTCCTGAAATTATCAATATCGGCCAGGTGATCTTGTTGGATTTCATAACTCCTCCTTTATTGCGGCATGCACTGTAAAAACTCATAATACAGTAATTATAACACTATGCCCCCATACTGCAACGGCAATATTATCGTCACAAAAAAAACCGAGCTATCCTCTCGTCTCTTTTGATGAAGGGCTTATAAATATCTTTTTTTTGCTGTATACTATAGTAGACCATGAATACACGAGCATCCATTCACAGAGAGATGACACGCCTGATGGACGAGGCGCCGCTCACACCTGTCCACTGGAAGATATGGTGGCTGTCCGCGATGGGAATATTCCTGGACGGTTTCGACCTTTTCATCATAGGGGTGGCGCTGCCTCTGATAATGAAGACCTTCCCGACCTCCCCTTATATAGTCGGCTTAATAGGCGCGGCGGCAGTCCTGGGCGCGGTAGTCGGGGCGTCGGTCGGCGGGACTTTGAGCGACCGGTGGGGCCGAAAAGCATTATATATGCTGGATCTGGTGGTTTTTATTATTTTGTCTCTTTTTTCGGCGTTTTCGTGGAATGTGGTCTCCCTCATAACGTTCCGATTTCTCCTTGGAATAGGCATAGGAGCTGATTACCCCATATGCGCTTCCTACATTTCGGCATTCATGCCCGCCCGTACTCGAGGCCGCATGCTGATAGGAGCTTTCAGTTTCCAGGCACTTGGAATGGCCGCCGGGGCGGCTGTGGGACTGGTTATACTGAAGATATTCCCCTCTTTCGGAGCCTGGCGTTTCATGCTGGCTTTCGGAGCCCTTCCGGCGATCGTCGTCATCCTCTTAAGGATGTCCGTTCCCGAAAGCGCCCGGTGGTACCTTCTGCACGGCAAACATGCTGAAGCCGCGGAGGTTATCAAGAAACTGGTGCCTTCCAGAGGATCCGAGATCCACAAGCTGGCTGCGGAAGCCCATAAACTTCCGGACGAGTTTAAGGTTGAAAAGTCCAACTACAGGGATCTTTTTAATAAAAAATTCATTAAACGCACGACACTCGCGGTCGTCCCGTGGTTTCTTATGGATATCATCACTTATGCCGTGGGTATCTTTACGCCCATAATTCTGGCAGCGATGGCCTTTTCAGGGGAAGGCCTCGGCACAATAGCCAGCGACTTCAAGGCCACCGAAGGAGCGATGTTCCTTGATATTTTTCTTGTTGTGGGGTTTCTGCTCAACATCATGCTTATAGATAAATGGGGCCGCATAAAGCTGCAGCTCTTTGGTTTCGGAGGAATGATACTGGGGCTTCTGGTCCTGGCCGCCTCCACCGTCGCGAACGCCGGCAATACCGGAAACCTTATCCTGGTTTTTTCCGGATTCATTATATTCAATATTCTTATGAACATGGGACCGAACGCCACGACTTTCATAATACCGGCCGAGCTTTATCCGACGAATATGCGCGGTTCAGGTCACGGGTTCGCCGCGGCGGTGGCAAAACTGGGGGCAGCTTTAGGGATCTTCATGCTGCCGGTGGTCAAGGCCTCGGTGGGTATGACTTTCACGCTTATCATGCTGGCGATGCTATCGGTCCTTGCCTTCATGGTGACGCTCATCTTCAGGGTAGAGACCAAGAACAGGTCTCTCGAAGAACTCAGCATGATGTTGTAGGGTCGCCTCTATTCTCTATTCCCTATTCCTCGTGCAAAGACGATGACAGCATTATAAGCGACATCCCGCCGAATATCAGGTTTATCCCCACAAGAAGGCCTATTACCCACGCTGAGGTGCTTGGCCAGCCGGCCCATATGATGGTAGCGATAACAATACCCGCCAGACCGCTGATAAGGAGCCAGACCCAGTTCTGTTCCGGACGATGCTGGAGCGAAATGACTATCTTCAGAAGACCCTCGAAGAGAAAGAGAGCCGCCAAGATAAGTGTTAGAGTGAGAACGCCCTGCATGGGATAAGCCAGGAAGATACCTCCGACCACGAGATAAACCAACCCGCCTACGAGCCTCATTATGCATCTACCGGTATTAAGCGCTTTGAACGAATGGACGATCTGTACAACACCGCTTACTATGAGCACCCAGCCCACCAGGATCTCAATAGCGATAGAGAACGCGAACGGAACGGTAATAGCTGCCATGCCGATAACCATAAGAAGAATACCCGCCGTCAGAAACCATCCTTTTGATCTTTTTATCTCGTTTGCCATATCGATCCTCCTCTTTTTTCGCAGAACTTCTTTTATGAGCTTTATTGAGTTATATTATAGTACTACCCGCTAATAAAACAATAGCTAAAGACCTGATTTTCCCTAAAGTACTCAAAATTCTGTCGGGAACCGGCGTATACGTCATGCGCAGTTACTTTTGATCAAATCTTTTTCTATAGCCGCATTTCCGGCACAGACTCTCAACTACTTTTCTTTCCGAAAACCCACCGTACAGGTCCATGGCTCTTTTACCTTCGAGGATCTGTTTAAACCCGGATCCGTTCATGTTCCCCAGATCGATACTCCCCTCGCTGTCCAGACAGCACGGGACTACCGTTCCATCCACAAGGATCGCGACCTGCTGCCTGAGGGCCAAACAGAACCCTTCCTCACTTATCTCCGGGAGAGTTTTATCGGGCCAGTCAAAAAAGGACCTCTGGCTTATATAGATATTGTCCCTTATCTTAATGCCGTTCCCTTCGTCCGGGATCTCTTCAATCCCGCGGAGAACTTCAAAAAACTTTTCGATCCTTCCCAGCATATATGAATTCATACCGGGGCTCTCTGTGTTCTGAGCATGGTCAGCTTCATTTTTAGTTTCCATGTTCCACAACCTTAAACAGGCAATAAACCCGGGAGGATCTCCCGCTTCAGACAAAAAAGCAAAAATGTCATCAAGATAACCGTCTATAACATTTTTGGGTGTGCTCTTATCGAAGTTATGCAGCGAAAAATTTATAGCGCGTATGGCGGGGCTTGTTAGCAGTTTTTCCTTTGTTTCTTTGATGAGTTTGCCATTGGTAGTAATGTTAACCCTAAATCCTTTTTCTCCGCACAGATCCAGAAAAGCGCCTATCTCCGGATGCAACAGAGGCTCCCCCATCACGTGAAAATAAAGATACTCTGAATACCCCTTTACTTCATCAAGTATCTTTTCAAAGAGATCTAACCCCATAAACTCAGGCTTTCGCGAAGTTTTAGGACAAAACCCGCAATCTGAATTACACACATTGGTTATCTCTATGTAGATCCTTTTAAACTTATTCGCCATGATCGCCATACTCGTCCTTGAACGCTGTCTTTGCGTCTTCATATTCATTCATCGCGCTCTCAAGAACGCCATAGAACATATTTATCTCTTTCTGATTCGCATGAAGATCTTTTGATGTCTTCTGTATGCTGGCGCTGTCATGCGCTGAAGTCGCTTCGATCATTTTCTCTGTTAATCTTCTTTGATCAGCTTCAACTCTTTCTATATTTTCCTCTATCTTCTTTAATTTTTTCTCCAGGGGCACGAGGGTCTTAGTTCTTTTATTTCTCCATTCCGCGCGGGCTTTCCTGGCTTCCTTTTTATTGGACGCATTCTTGTCCTCTTCCTCATTGCCACTGATATCCGCAGAAAACCGGTCCCAACCCATCTGTTCCAGAAACTCGGAATATTTTCCTGGATAAACAAGTATACGGTCTTCCAGAAAAAGTATAAGTTTTGTGGCGACTTTATGCAGAAAATATTCATCGTGGGTGATCACGAATGCTGCTCCGTCGAAATCATTTACCGCGTCAAAAAGGCTGCTGCACGTGACCATATCAAGATGGTGCGTGGGCTCGTCAAGCACCAGAAGGTTCGCGGGTGACAATAGCGTCTTCCCCAAAAGCACTCTGCTCCTTTCCCCTCCGGACAATACGGATATCTTTTTAAGAGCGTTATCTCCCGAAAACATCATTGCACCGCAGATATCCCTCGAGTATCCCCTGTCCTTTCCGGGAGCGGCGAGGGCCATTTCTTCCTCTACCGTCCTGGAATCATCCAGTTTGGCTATGTTACCCTGCTCAAAATAAGCCGTTTCCACCTGAGGATTAATGACGATCTCTCCGTTTGAGGGAGACATTTGGCCTGTAAGAAGTTTGGCCAAAGTCGTTTTTCCCTTTCCGTTAGGACCGGCGATACATATTTTATCTCCGCGCTCTACCGTAAAGCTAAGATCTTTTATAAGATAAGGTTCTTTTCCATCATAAGAGAATGATATCCCCCTGGATTCCATAACAACCGGAGGCCTGAAGGGAGCGCTGTTGAATTTAAAAGAAACCGATTCTACGGTCTCAAGCTTGTCCAGATTTCCCATCCGGTCAAGTCTTTTGATGCTTGACTGCACGGATTTAGCGCGGCGCGCTTTCGCCCTGAAACTGTTAACATATTCTTCGATCTGTTTTCGTTTCTTCTGGTCATTGACCCTTTGCTTCTCATGTGTCTCTTCTTCCCTCAGCACCTGGTTGTAATATTTTTCTGTCCCGCCTGATACTTTTCTTACCCTGTGCCTGTGTATACCCACAATATGCGTGGTAACGCTGTCGATAAAGTTCCTGTCGTGGCTTATTACCATAAGCTCACCTCTCCATTTTTTTAGGAACCCTTCCAGCCACCGTATAGATACTATATCCAGAAAGTTCGTAGGTTCGTCGAGCAGCAGCATATCAGGTTCGGAGACCAGCACCTTCGCCAGTTCAACCCTTACCTGGTACCCGCCCGAGAGAGTAGCCGGATCGTCCAGCATTGCCTTTTCAGTGAACCCCAACCCTGCAAGTATCTTCTCGGCTTTCCACTGTTCAGTCTCATGCTCTTTTGGCAGCATGCTGCAGACTTCCTCTAAAATAACATCTTTAGTGAAGCTTATTTCCTGCCGAAGAAATCCTATGTTATATCTTTTTGGTATTATTATACGGCCTTCATCCGCGCGCTCTTGCCCCGCGATCATTCTGAACAAAGTCGACTTTCCATGCCCGTTCCTGCCGAGAAGACCTATGCGCTCACCGGGATCGATATTTAAAGTGACCTCTTCAAAAAGAAGCTGATCAGCATATTCTTTTTTTATGTTTTGTAATACTATCATTTAGATACTGTCCTCTCCCCAAATCCGCCAAAGGGCTATTTTATCATATATAGGTGATAAGTAAATGGCGGCTGTCC